>NZ_JBSFLV010000179.1:0-17459 GCF_053599215.1 Streptomyces sp. NPDC001002
GCCGAAGCCAGGGTTCGCTGCGCAGCGCCACGACGGTGGCGCCGCCCGGCCGGCGCGGGCCGGGGACGGGAGCGCGGGCCGGGCGGGCGAGCGGTGGATGCGCCCAGCTCAGCCACTGCTCCAGGTCGCTCTCCTCCCCCGGGGCCGTCGCCCGCTCCGGGGCCGCGGTACGCAGCCGGGCGACCGCCTCGACCGCGTCCGCGGTCCGGCCGTGCCACAGCAAGTGCCGTATCAGCAGCGCCGATTCGGCGAACCGCAGCCGGCCGGCCCGGTCCGCCGTGACGAGCTGCGGCAGGCTGCGGGCGGCGGTGGCCGGGTCGGACTGGAACTCGGTGTGGGCGAGGCGGGCGAGGATCTCGGACCGTTCGGTCAGATCGCCGCTGGAGCGCTGGGCGAGCTCCAGGCAGTCCCCGGCCGCGTCGGGCCGGTCGGTGAGCAGTTCCTGGTCGGCGGCCTCCAGTAGCACCCGTACCGCCCAGGGTTCGTCGGCGCGCCCGGCGGCCAGCAGATGCCGGGCGACCCGGCCGGCCGGCGCCCCGCCGTCGTACAGCAGTCCGGCGGCCCGCCGGTGCAGGGCGGACAGTTCGCGCGGCGGGAGATCGTCGAGGAACGCCTGCCGGACCTCGGGGTGGCGGAACGATCGGTCGGGCAGCAGGAGTCCGGTGGCGGTCATCGCCCGTACGAACGGTTCGAGGGGTACGTCGGCCAGGGCGGCCGCCGTGTCGTCGTCGGCGTCGGGGCCGAGCACCGCGAGGGCGCGGGCCAGCGCGAGGGCGGACTCGTCCCCGCGGTGCAGGCAGCTGAGCACGGCCAGGCAGTAGGCGGGGCCGATGCTCTCGTCGTCGCCGGCCTCCCAGTCGTCGGCGAGGGCCGTGAGCAGCAGCGGGATACCGCCGGTGGTCCGGTGGAAGTGCGGGGTGAGGCGGCGCGCGGTCTCGGGGCCCAGGCGCGGGGTGAGGAACGCGGTGACGGCGGCCTCGCCGAGGGGTCCGACCTTGAGCCGGGTGAGTCCGGGCTGGCGCAGCAGCTCCGCGCGCAGTGGGGGGCTGACCGGGGTCACGTCGGTGTTGTCGGTGAACACCATGGCCGTCCGGGCCGAGCGCAGCCGGTGGGAGAGCTGGAGCAGCATCCGCAGGGAGGGTTCGTCGGCGTGCTGGACGTCGTCGACGGCGATGAGCACCGGGCCCTCGGCGGAACGTTCCAGCAGCGCCGCCCACAGCTCGTCGGCGGAGCGTGCCGTGCCGCCGTGGCCGGGCGGACCGGCGTAGCGCAGCAGCTGGTTCACCACCCCGTGGGCGCGGGTGCGCTCGGGCCGCGAGCAGACGGCGTGCAGCAGCCGGAAGCCGGCCGCCTCGGCGCGGTCGGCGAAGGCGTGCAGCAGTTCCGTCCTGCCGGTCGCGGACGGGCCCTCGACCACCGCCGGCCGGCCCCTCCCGGCGAGCGCGGCCTCCTGGACGCGGCGCAGCCGATCCAGATGTTCCTCGCGTTCGACAAGCATGGCTGTTCCCCCAGACGTGGTGGCCGTTCGCGGCCAGCACCCACTATCGGGAGGGCGGGGCCATCGGCGGGGAACCCGTCGGCCAACCCCGGGGGAATCGGCCGGCCACCGATCGGTCCCGCGTCCACGCACACCAGCGCCCGCCAGTGCGGGGGCACTGGCGGGCGAGCCGGTGGGGGACCGGATGCGAGCGGATCCTCGGGGTCAGTTGACCTTCTGGGGCTCGGGCGTCTCGGCGGACACCTCTGCCGGGGCGGGAGCGGCGGTCTCCTGGGCCGCCGCCTTCTGGGACTTGACGCGGAAGGCCAGGAACGCGCCGGCGATGGCCGCCACGCCACCGACCAGGGCCGACAGCTGGAGGCCGTCGACCACGTCGGAGACCGGGTTGTTCGCGCCCTCACTGAGGTCGAGTCCGGAGTTCGCGACCGCGATCAGGGCCGCCATGCCCATCGCGCCGCCGATCTGGGCGGAGGTCTGGGCGAGGGCGGAGGCCACGCCCTGCTCGTCGGGGGCGGCGTCGGAGCCCGCGGCCATGAACATCGCCGGGTAGATCATGCCGGCGAACAGGCCCCACAGCAGGACCGCCGGGAGCAGCGGCCAGAAGCTGTGGCTGGTGGACATGGAGGCGGCGAGCACGATCATCGCCGTACCGACACCGATCATGCCACCGAAGAGCGCGGTGCGCAGGCCCCAGCGCTTGACCACCAGCGGCAGGAGCTTGTTGGAGCCGAGCATGGCGACCGCGCTCATCGGCAGGAAGGCGAGGCCGGCCTGGAGCGGGCTGTAGCCCATGACGTCCTGGAGCTGGATGAAGAACAGGTAGTGCAGGGTGTTGATGGCGCCCTGGAAGACGAAGATGATCAGGATCGCCGTCAGCAGGCCGCGGTAGCCGAACAGCCGGGACGGGGCGAGCGGGTCGGCCGTACGGGACTCCAGGGCGAAGAAGCCGACGCCCAGCGCCAGGCCGACGGCCAGCACGATGATCGTGCGGGCCGAGCCCCAGCCCGCCTCGGGGCCGCTGATCAGACCGAAGACCAGCAGGGTCGAGGCACCGGTGGCCAGCAGCGCGCCCGGCAGGTCGAAGCCGCGGCTGTCGCGCTGCACCGCGTCGGCGTCGAAGTTCGACAGCAGACCGACGATGGCGAGGACACAGAGCGGGACGTTCACGAAGAACACCCACTCCCAGCCCAGGTAGTTGGTGAGCAGACCGCCGACCATGGAGCCGATGATGGCGCCCGAGGCACCGGCGGTGCCCCACCAGGCGTAGGCCTTGTTGCGCTCGGCGTCCTCCGTGAAGCTGGTGTTGATCAGCGACAGGGTGGCCGGGAAGAGCAGCGCGCCACCGAGGCCCTGGACCACACGCGCGGCGATCAGCAGACCCGGGGAGCCGGCCAGGCCGCCGGCCATCGAGGCGATGCCGTACAGACCGAGCGCGAGCACCAGCATCCGGCGGGCGCCGAGGCGGTCCACCGCGCGGCCGCCGATGAGCAGCGCGCCACCGAGACCGACCGAGTAGGCGCTCACCACCCACTGCAGGGACTGTGCCGAGAAGCCGACCTCGCGGCCGATCTCCGGCAGTGCGACGTACACGATGTTGTAGTCGACGGAGAAGATGAGCATGCAGAACGCCAGCAGCGCCATCTTCGTACCCGACCGCCCGGCGGACCGGGCAGGCGATGAGGCAGACATATGCCTTTTTCCTTTCTGGGGGGATTACGGGTTTATGCGGGTGTTCAGTCAGGTCTCAGTTGGTGCGCTGACGTTACGTCTTGTTACTGAATCCATCATCTGTAACGATGGCCTGACAGGGAAGGAGGCACTTTCATGTCCCAACGGAACACCGGTGTTACGGACCAGATCGCGGAGGCCGAGGCCGACGAGGACGCCTGTCCGGTGCGGGAGGTACTGGACCGGATCAGCGGCAAGTGGAGCATCCAGATCGTCCTGGCGGCGGCCGAGAAACCGGTCCGCTTCACCGAACTGGAGCGCACCATCCCCGGCATCAGCCGGCGCATGCTCACCCTGACCCTGCGCAGCCTGGAGCGGGACGGTCTGCTGGTGCGCACCGTCTACCCCACCGTCCCGGCGAAGGTCGTCTACAGCGTCACCGACACCGCACGCGAACTGCACGACGCCTTCGTCACGTTGATGGACTGGGCGGAGCGCAACCGCAGTTCGGTCACCGCGGCCCGGGCGGCCTACGACAGCGCCGCCCTCGCCGCCGCCCAGGAGGAGGAGCAGGTGAGCGTCCCACCGCGCGGCGCGGGTCTCCCACGAGCCGTCCATGGCCGTCAACTCCCCTCCTCCTGAACGGTGTTGCTCCCCTACGCCGTCACGCGCAGGGTCGTCGGGTCGTCGGGGTCGGCGGCCACGGTGAAACCGGCCGCGGCGATGGCCTCGACGTAGTCGTTCCGGTCGCCCCCGTCGAGGCGGGCGACCAGGATCGGCGCGCCGCCCTCGACCGCGAAGCCGGGCGCCTTGTCGGAGAACTCCGGCAGTCCCGCCTCGCGCAGCGCGGCCCGGATCCGCTCGGCGTCCCGGTCCTCGGCAGTCCACAGCGGGCGACCGTGGCCGCCGTGGCCGAACTCCGGCTGTGCGCCCTCGGGCGCGTGCCGGGCGGCGCGGACGATCTCGGCGGTGAGCGAGGGCTCCCACAGGGCCATCGGTGACGCCAGCAGGTGCTGCACCGAGAGGATCACCTTGCGGACCTCTCCTGAGACCTGCGCGGCCAGCTGCGCCTGGGTGGAGTAGCGGCCGAACAGCTCGGCGGCGTACGGGCGTCGGCCGACCGTCTCCGCGTAGTCGAAGTCACCGCCGATGGCGGCCTGCCACGGCACGAACAGCACCCCGGCGGCCTCCTGGTAGAAGGCGCGGGACAGGTCGGCCGTGACGCCCTCGTGCTCGGCGAGGAGCCGGCCCAGGGCGAGCGCCTCCTGCGCGGCGCAGGTCATGCCCTGCCCGTAGAGCGGGTTGAAGCTGCAGATGGCGTCGCCGAGGGCCAGATAGCCGGCCGGCACCTCCGCCAGCTCCTCGAAGTGCCGCCGCCGGTTCGCGGGGTACTGGAAGGCGACCGGCTCGGTGAGCGGCTCGGCCTGGCGGACCAGCTTGGCGATGATCGGGTCCGGCAGGCTCTCCGCGTGCTGCAGGAAGCCGTCCTCGGTGGCGGCCGGGTAGTCGCGGTGCCAGCCGCCGACCGAGACCAGCCACTGGTCGTCCTCGATCAGCAGGGCGGCGCCGATGCGCTTCTCGGCCGGCGGGGTGGGCTGCACGAACGCGGCCTTCACGGCCAGGTCGCCGGGCGTGTGCCGGTAGATGCGGCTGACGTAACCGACGTTGACCTTGACCTCCTCCACCTCCGGGGCGGCGAAGCCGAGGACGGCGAGCCAGCGGTCGGAGCGGCTGCCGCGGCCGGTGGTGTCCACGACCAGGTCGGCGGCGATCCGCTCGTCGTCCAGGAGCACCTCGGTGACGCGGCCGTCGGCGCCGCCGAGCCCGGACACCGAAGTGCCGGGGCGGACCGTGACGTTGGGCAGCGCCTCGACCCGACGGCGGATCGTGTACTCCAGCAGCGGACGGCTCATGGAGACGAACGGCTGTCCGCTGTGCACCGGGTTCCAGGACGCGCCGAGCCGGTAGAGGTGGAGGTCCGCGCCCGAGTCGAAGACCTGGGCACCGGCCTCGACGAACTCCTCGCCGAGACCCGGGAAGAGCTCTTCCAGGGCGCGCTGGCCCGCCACGAGCAGGACGTGCGAATGCTGGCCCTGCGGTACGCCGCGGCGCGGCCGGCCGCCGTCCGGCAGCTCGTCGCGGTCGACGACCACGACGGTGTCGAACGCGTCGGACAGCGACTTGGCGGCGGTCAGACCCGCGATGCCGGCGCCGATGACCACGGCGGTGCCGCGGCCGGTCGGGTTACTCATGATCAGTTCTCCTCGGTCGGGGGACGTGGCGTCACTGCGTGGTGCTGCCGATGGAGCGGGGGTGCCGGAAGAAGTTCCGGGGGTCGTAGCGGCGCTTGACGGACAGCAGCCGCTGGTAGTTGTCGCCGTAGTACTGGGTCGCCCAGTCGGGCAGCTCGGAGCCGGGGAAGTTGACGTACGCGCCGTCCCCCAGCGGGTCGAGCAGCGCGGCGCCGGTCTCCACGAACGCGGTCGCGGCCTGCTCGTCCTCGGGGTGCGCCGGCTGGTCGAGCTGGGTGGTGAAACCGACGATGAAGTTGGCGGAGCGGTGCGGGAAGGCGGTGGCGCCGGGGGCGACGGTGTTGGCCGCGCCGCCGACGGACATGCAGTGCAGGAAGCGGCGCTGGCCGGGCCGGCGGTCGGCGTCCCACGCCGTGACGATCCGGTTCAGCTCGGTCGGCGAGAACGGCTTGTCGAAGAACCGGTAGGCCTCGCGCAGCCAACCCACCCGGTGCAGCAGCGCGTCCGGGGCGGTGCCTTCGCGGTGGCACTGGTCCTGGGTGAGGTCGCCGCACCCGTAGGCGGTCCTCATCGCCTCGTGGAACGGCAGGTCGGTGGCGGACCGGCTGGTGGGCTGGGCGCCGACCAGGGAGGTCAGCCGGTCCAGGGCGGCGCCGGCATCGGCTTCGGAGCCGTGGTAGCCGCCGGTGACGATGATCTGCGGGACCTCGCCGGGGGCCGCGTCCGGGAGCATGAGGATGAGGGCGGAGCCCAGGGCGAGGGGGCTGGTGAGCTGCCAGGTCTGCCAGGCGGCGAAGACCTCCTCGGCGCGGTCCCAGGACCAGGTGGTGTTGAAGAAGACCATGCGCGGTGCGTCGATCGGGGTGACCTCGTACTCGGTGACGACGCCGAAGTTGCCGCCGCCGGCGCCGCGCAGGGCCCAGTACAGGTCGGGGTTCTGCGTGGCCGAGGCGCGTACCAGGCGGCCGTCGGCGAGCACGAGTTGGACGGACCTGACGTGGTCGAGGCCCATGCCGAACTTGCGGGTCTGGTAGCCGATGCCGCCGCCGGAGAGGAAGCCGCCCGGGCAGACGGTGGGGCAGGTGCCGCAGATGATCTGCTTGCCGTGCGGGGCGAGGGCGCTCAGCGCGTCGATGGACTGCAGCCCCGGGCCGATACGGATCGTGGAGGTGCCGACGTTGGCGTGGCGGATGCGGGACACGTCGACGACGAGGCCCTCTCCGGTGGACCAGCCGCGGTAGTTGTGACCGCCGCTGCGGGTGCGGACGGATATCCCCTGGTCGCCGGCGAATCTTATGCAGGCCTGGACGTCCGCCGGGGTCTCGCAGTACGCGACGGCCGTCGGGTGCACGGCGTCGAACTCGGCGAACTGGTTCTGCTTGGCGAACTCGTATCCGGCGTCGGCGGGCAGCACGAGGTCGCCCTGGAGCCGTGCGCCCAGACCTGGCCAGTCGGCGTCGGCCACGGCCGCGCCGGACGCGCCCGCGGCGACGGCACCGGCCCCCGCGGCGGACACGGCCAGCGCCAGCCCGGCTCCTGCTCCGGCCCGGAGAACGTTTCGACGTGTGTACACAGCACTCCTCGAAGAGAGTCACGAATGGGAAGGGGCGGCGAGGCCGGGCCGGGGGCGGGGATTACATGGCCTGCGCGCCATCACTGTGAGCCCGGTCGAACCACTGCCGGGGAACCGGACGCCCATTGCCTGCGGCGGCTTGGGCAGGGAAACGGACGCCCATTGCCGGAGACGGCTTCGGCGGGGCACCGGGCCCGGTGGAGGCGGTGCCGCCCCGGCGGGGAGACGGGCGCCTCCAGGGGGAGCGGCCTGCCTCGGGGAGCCGGCTCGGTGGGCCGGTGTCGTCGTCGGCGTTGTTGGCCCGAGGGCTCGGTTCAAGGCTCGGCCCGTCAGGCTCTCAGCGTCGCTTCCGGTGTCTTCGGGGTCGGGTCCGTCGCCCGGGCCAGCAGGAGGGCGCCGTCGAGGGAGGAGAGGGGGCCCAGGCGGGCGTTCTGGTGGGGTGGGGTGGGGTGGCCGGGGCGGGACAGGCGGTCTGTGTGGCGGGAGAGGTGCGGGGTGAAGCCCGGGAGGCCGGAGGGGAAGCCGCCGCCGATGATCACCGCCTCGGGGTGGAGGAGTTCGGCGGCCGAGACGATCGCCGCGGCCAGGGCCGCGCAGGCCTCGTCCACCGCCACCACCGCCCAGGACAGCCGCCGCTGCCACGCCTCGCACAGCTCCGGGTACGTCACCGGCGCGTCCCGCAGTTCGGCCGCGCGGCGCAGGATCGCCGGACCGGAGGCCCTGGACTGGACACAGCCGCGCCGTCCGCAGTCGCACCGGGCACCCGCACGGTCGACGACGACATGGCCGAGCTCGAAGGAGCCACGGGCGGGACCGGGACACAGCTCGCCCCCCAGCACGCTGCCGCCGCCGATGCCGGTGCCCACGCCGACGTAGAGCACGTCGGCCAGGCCCGCCGCCCGCGCCTCGGCCAGCGCGGCGAGGTCGCCGTCGTCGGCCACGGCCACGGCGGTGCCGGGCAGCATGCCGCGCAGTTCCGCCGCCAGCGCGAGGCCGGCCCAGGAAGGGCGGTTGGGCCAGGCAGTCACCCGGCCGGACGGGTCCAGCGTGGCAGGCATGGCCACGCCCGCCGCGCGCAACGGGCCCGGCCAGTGCCGCCGTACCGCCGCCAGGCAGTCGGCCAGCGCGGTCAGGTCCGCACCGACGTCCGCGTCGGGTGTCCAGCGGAAGGCGGCCGCATGCGGCTCGGCGCCCGCCCCCTCCACCTGGACGGCGACCTTGGTGCCGCCGATGTCGATACCGAGAAAACCCGAGATACCACTCATTCCTGCGAGTCTCGGCAGCCCCGCCCATCCGCCGGCAACCGCGCACCCACCGACCCCCGGGCCGACCCCCCTATCCCCGCCCTAACTTCGGGCGCCGACCGGCCGCTCCGCGCCCGCCGCGGATTTCGGGGCCCCGCGGACCCTAGCTTCGCGGTATCCGTCCACCGCCCCGCCATCCCACGAGGAGATTTCCGCGATGAACCGTCAATGGCTCTTCGTTCGACTGCCCAACCCGATGCGGAGCAGGCCGGAGACGCACGCCGTCCGGGTCGTGACCACGATGGTCGGTGACCTGGTGGGCCGGCTGCGCACCGAGGACCCGGACGCGCTGTGGGAGTTCCGCCGGCCGGACGCCGCGGGCCAGGGGGATCTCGGGCTGTGGTTCCACTCCTCCGAACCGGTGCTGAAGGAGCTGGAGCGGAGGCTGCTCGCCCACACCTCCGCCTACAACTGGCCGATGATCAGCGGGACCTACGCGCCGGAGACGGCCAAGTACCAGACCCCGGGCACCCTGCGGATGGCGCACCGGCTGGCCACCCGGTCCAGCTCGTTCGCCCTGGAGCTGCTCCTGGACGGCGGCCTGGACCCGGCGCAGCGCCAGTCGCTGGCCGTCGCGCACCTGTGGCAGGTGAGCCGCCTCGTGCCCGAGCGCGAACGGGGCGCCTTCCTCTTCCACTTCTGGCAGTTCGGCGCGGCCGGCCTGGACCCGGCGGCCCGGGCGGCGGAGGCGGCCGAGGCGGACGCCCGCGCCGCCGCGACGGACGACGACGTGCGCGTCCCCGGCGCCCCGGCGCTGTGGGAGCACTACCTGTCCTCGGTCCGCGACGCCGTCGCCACGGGCCGCGAGGACGGCGTACCCGTCAACTTCCTGCTGTACGACCACGTCCTGCTCACCCACGAACGGCTGGGCATCCCGGCCCGCACCGGCGCCTGCGCGGCCCGCACGATCCGCTCGGCCCTGGCCGCCAACACCCCTGTGCCGACGCCCTTCACGGGTTTCCCGGGCGTCACGCCCCTGCAGTCGGCCTGACGGAAGGACTCTCCTTGACTGCTGACACGGCCACCACCGCCACGACCGCCCCGGTCGGCGCCTCGCGCGTCGACGTCGACCTGGGTGAGCGCTCGTACCCGGTCCATATAGGCGCGGGCGTACGACATCGGCTCACCGGCGTCCTCGCCGGTCTCGGCGCCCGCAAGGCCGTGGTGGTCTCCGCCCGGCCGCGGTCGCTGCTGCCGGAGACGGGACTGCCCACCCTGCATCTGCCGGCGCGGGACGGCGAGGAGGACAAGTCGCTCGCCACCGTGGAACGGATGTGCCGGGCCTTCGCCGACTACGGGCTCAGCCGCGCGGACGCCGTCGTCTCCGTCGGCGGCGGCACGACGACCGACTCGGTCGGGCTCGCCGCGGCGCTGTACCACCGCGGGCTCCCGGTGGTCCATCTGCCGACGACGCTGCTCGCCCAGGTGGACGCCAGCGTCGGCGGCAAGACCGCGGTGAACCTGCCGCAGGGCAAGAACCTGGTCGGCCAGTACTGGCAGCCGTCCGCGGTGCTGTGCGACACGGAATTCCTCGGCACGCTCCCGGAGCGCGAATGGCGCAACGGATACGGGGAGATAGCCCGCGCGCACTTCATCGGGACCGGTGATCTGCGGGGCCGGCCGCTGGTCGAGCAGATCGCGGCGAGCGTGGCGTGCAAGGCCCGCATCGTCGCGGCGGACGAGCGGGACGCGTCGCTGCGGCACATCCTCAACTACGGCCACACGCTGGGCCATGCCCTGGAGCGGGCCACCGGTTTCGCGCTGCGGCACGGCGAGGCGGTCGCGATCGGCACGGTCTTCGCCGGCCGGCTGGCGGGAGCGCTGGGCCGTATCGACGCGACCCGGGTCGCCGAACACGAGGAGGTGGTACGGGACTACGGGCTCCCGACCCGGCTGCCGGCCGGTGTGCGGGACGCCGAACTGGTCGCGCTGATGCGGCTGGACAAGAAGGCGATGACGGACCTCTCCTTCGTGCTGAGCGGCCCCCAGGGCCCCGAACTGGTCTCCTCCGTACCGGAGGAGGTGGTGCTGCGGGTCCTGGCGCGGATGCCGCGCGAGGACTGAGTCCGGTACGGCGAAGGGCCCGCTCCCGGTGAGGGGGGCGGGCCCTTCGTCGTACATCCCCGGTCTTTCACCCCACCCACAGCTTTTCAGCCGACGCACATCCGGCCGCCATCGCCGGGGCATCTCCGCCCCAACGGACGCACATCCCCCGCCAATTCGACGCGACCACGGCGAGAGGCCGCACCCCCGGATCCCGGGAGTGCGGCCTCTGTCCTGCGGTCAGGCGGCCACCGTGGCCCGCAGTGCGGTCCGGGCCCCGTCGAGCAGGGACCGTACGGCCTCGGGTCCCGCGGCGGTTCCGTAGACGTAGAAATCCGGCCTGATCAGGGCCGTGGTCGCGGTGGCGGCGGTCAGGAAGGGGAGGTAGACGTCGTCGAGGTCGACCACCTCGCCGAGGGCCGTCAGGGCCGGGTCCGTGCCGGCCGGCAGGACGCGGACGACGCGGGTGCCCAGGCCCGTGAGGTAGGCGAAGTCCGGTTCGGTGAGGAGGAGTTCGGGGTCCTCCGTGGTGAGCAGGACGAAGCCGAGGCCGACGATGTCGTCGAAGAGGCCGCTGCGGGTGCCCTGGGCGACCCGGGCCTGCGGGACGAGGGCGCCGGCGGGCTTGGCGGGCCGGCCGTTCGGGGCGCGGTGCAGGAAGCCCTTGGTCAGCGGCTGGAGCGGGGAGCGCTGCGGGGGCGCGGTGCCCGCCGCCGCGGCCCGGTCCGCCGCCGCCTTCATCACCAGGTCGCGGTCGGCCGCCGCCTCGGGGTCGGTCTGGCAGATGATCCGGCCGAGGTTGACCGACATGGTGATGGCGTGTTTGACGTGGGTGCGGCGCTCGTCCTCGTAGTGGACGAGGACCTCGGGTCCGCCCTGCCCGGCGAGCAGCAGGTCCAGCCGCCAGGCCAGCGCGCCCGCGTCCCGGAAGCCGGAGGACATGCCCTGGCCGGCGAACGGCGGCATGACGTGGGCGGCATCGCCCGCGAGGACCAGCCGGCCGCGGTGCCAGCGCTCGGCCGTGCCCGCCCGGAAGCTGTAGACGTGGTGGCGGCGGAGCGTGGAGTCGGCCGGGGAGACGTCGAAGAGTTTCAGCAACTCCCAGCAGCTTTCCGGGGTGTTGAGGCCCTCGACGGTCTCCCCCGCCACCCGCATGAACTCGTAGCGGCGGTTGCCGGGGCCCGCGGACACGGAGGTGCGCGGGCGGGCGGGGTCGCAGATCTGCAGGTTGTTGGGGTGGAAGGTGCGGCCGTCGTGGTGGACGACGTCGCAGACCAGCCAGTCGTGGGAGAAGCCGAGGTCGGCCACCTCGGTGCCGATCGCGCGGCGCACGAAGCTGTTCGCGCCGTCGCAGCCGACGACCCAGGAGGCGGTCAGGGCCAGTTCGTCGCCGTCGGGGGTGGCCGCGGTGACGCGGACCGTGCCGTCCGGATCGGTGTCCTCGTCGATACGGACGACCTGGTGGCCGCGGTGCACGGTGATGTTGCCGTGCCCGGCGCCGCGCGCCTCCATCTCGGCCTCCAGGGCCGGCTGGTACATGGACGTGGACTCCGGCCAGCCGGCCAGCTTCCGCTCGGCGCCGTCGATGTGCAGCAGGACCTGGCCGTCGGCGTTCTGCCACAGGTACTCGCCGGAGGGCTCGCCGATCCGGCCGACGAGCCCGCCGATGCCGGCCGCGGACAGCGTCCGCGCGCCCTCGCCGTCGAAGGCCACGGCGCGCGGCATGGGGTAGGCCTGCGGCCAGCGCTCGACGACGGTGACGGTGCGGCCGCGGTCGGCCAGCAGCAGCGCGAGCAGCTGGCCGACGGGGCCGTAGCCGACGATCAGGACGTCGGAGTGCGCGGTCATCTCAGGCACCTCCCTCGGCGGCCAGCTGCTCCTGGAGGAACTCCGCGACATAGGCCGGGGTCGGGTAGTCGAAGAGCAGCATCGGGCTGAGGGTGAGGCCGGTGGCCTCGACGAGCCGGTTGCGCAGTTCGACGGCGCTGAGGGAGTTGAAGCCGACCTCGAAGAAGGGGCTGTCGCCGTCGAGTTCGTCGTCGAAGGTCTCGTCGGGGTTCTGCTCGGTGCGGGCGGTCTCGGCCTGGGCCGCGACCAGGTCGACGAGGTGGGCGAGCTGTTCCGCGGCGGACAGCCCCGCCAGTTCGGCCACGAGGGCCTGCCGGGTCGCGTCCGTCGCCTCGGCGCCGGGGTCGGCGGCGGTCTCCGTCTCGGGGGTGCTGATCGTCTCGGTGGTCACTGTGCCGGCCTCCAGCCAGTAGTCGCGGCGCTGGAAGGCGTACGTCGGGAGGTCCACCCGCCGTGCCCCCGCGAGGAGCGCCGTCCAGTCGATGGGAACGCCCCGGGTGTGCAGCCCGCCCAGCGCGGTGAGCGCGGTCTGCGCGTCGGGGGCGTCGACGCGCAGGGCGGGAAGGAAGGCGGCGCCGTCGTCGCCGGCGTCCAGGCAGCCGGGGCCGAGGGCGGACAGCACCGCGGCGGGGCCGGCCTCCAGGAAGGTGGCCACGCCCTGGGCGCGCAGGGTGCGCACGGCGTCGGCGAACCGGACGGCGCCGCGGGCGTGCCGCACCCAGTAGTCGGGAGAGGCGAGTTCCCGCGAAGTCGCGGGCGCCCCGGTCAGGTTGGAGACGACCGGGATGCTCGGCTCGTGGTAGGTCAGCTCGGCCGCGACCTGCCGGAACTTCTCCAGCATCGGGTCCATCAGCGGCGAGTGGAAGGCATGACTGACCGTCAGTTTCTTGGTCCTGCGCCCGAGTTCGGCGAAGTGCGCGCCGATCGCCGCCGCCTCGGCCTCGACGCCCGAAACCACCACGGACCGCGGGCCGTTGACGGCCGCGACACCGACCCCGCCGGTCAGCAGCGGCAGCACCTCGTCCTCGGTCGCCTGTACGGCGATCATCGCGCCGCCCGCGGGCAGCGCCTGCATCAGCCGGCCGCGCGCCGCCACCAGCCGGGCCGCGTCCGCGAGCGACCACACCCCGGCGACGTACGCAGCGGTGAGCTCGCCGATGGAGTGCCCGGCCAGGGCGTGCGGGCGCACCCCCCAAGACGCGTACAGGCGGTACAGCGCCGCCTCGACCGCGAACAGCGCCGGCTGGGTGAACTCCGTACGGTCCAGGTCGCCTTCGCCCTCGAAGACGACGCTCTTGAGCGGGACGGGCAGATGCCGGTCGAGTTCCGCCGCCACGGCGTCGAAGGCCTCCGCGAAGACGGGGTACGTCTCGTACAACTCCCGTCCCATGCCGACGCGTTGGGCGCCCTGTCCGGTGAACAGCACCGCGAGGCGGCCCTTGGTGCGGCTGCCGCGGGCCACGCCCGGGAGCGAGCCCGCACCGCCCTCGGCGAGGGCCCGGACCCTGGCCCGCAGGGTGGCGGTGTCCTCGCCGACGACGACGGCCCGCTCGTCGAAGGCGGTACGGGTCAGCGCGAGGGCGTGCCCGAGGTCGTACGGGTCGGCGGGGGCGTCCGCCGTGTCCAGGAAGGCGTCCAGCCGGGCGGCCTGGGCGCGCAGGGCGTCGGCGGTCTTCGCCGACAGGACCCAGGCGACGGGTCCGGCGGCCCGCGGGGAGCCGGCCTCGGCGGCGGGCTCCGGCGCGGCCTCCTCCAGCAGCACATGGGCGTTGGTGCCGCTGATGCCGAACGACGACACGCCCGCCCGGCGCGGGCGCCCTTCCGCACGGGGCCAGGGGCGGGCCTCGGTGAGCAGTTCGACGGCGCCCTCGGTCCAGTCCACCTTGGGCGTCGGCTCGGCCACGTGCAGCGTCTTCGGGAGCTGCTCGTGGCGCAGCGCCAGCACGGTCTTGATGACCCCCGCGACCCCGGCGGCGGCCTGCGCGTGCCCGATGTTCGACTTCAGGGACCCGAGCCACAACGGGCGCCCGGCCGGGCGGTCTTGGCCGTAGGTGGCGAGCAGAGCCTGCGCCTCGATCGGGTCGCCGAGGACGGTGCCGGTGCCGTGCGCCTCCACCGTGTCCACATCGGCCGGGACCAGGCCCGAGTTGGCGAGGGCGGCCCGGATGACCCGCTCCTGGGAAGGGCCGTTGGGAGCGGTCAGGCCGTTGGAGGCGCCGTCCTGGTTGACGGCCGAACCGCGCACCACGGCGAGCACCGGGTGCCCGTTGCGGAGCGCGTCCGACAGCCGCTCCAGGAGCAACACCCCGGCGCCCTCGGCCCAGTTGGTGCCGTCGGCGGACGACGAGAACGCCTTGATCCGTCCGTCGGGCGCGAGCGCCCGCTGTGCCGCGAAGCCGACGTAGGCGTCCGGTGTGGCCATCACGGCGAGTCCGCCGGCCAGCGCCAGGGAGCACTCGCCGCCGCGCAGCGCCTGGACGGCCATGTGCAGGGTGACCAGGGAGGAGGAGCAGGCGGTGTCGACGGTGACGGACGGGCCGGTCAGGTCGTACAGGTAGGAGACCCGGCCGGACAGCACGCTGCCGGACCGGCCGAGGCCGAGGAAGGCGTCGACGCCGTCGGGGAGTTTGCGCACCCCGGTCGCGTAGTCGTGGTACATCAGGCCCGCGAAGACGCCGGTGTCGCTGCCGCGGACGGTGTGCGGGTCGATACCGGCCCGCTCCAGCGCCTCCCAGACCAGCTCCAGCAGGATGCGCTGCTGCGGGTCGGTGCCGAGGGCCTCGCGTTCGGAGAGTCCGAAGAAGCCGGCGTCGAAGGCGCCCGCGCCGTGCAGGACCCCCGCCTCCTTCACGTACGTGGTGCCGGGGTGGCCGGGCTCCGGGTGGTAGAGGCCGTCCAGGTCCCAGCCGCGGTCGGCCGGGAAGCCGCCGACGGCGTCGTGGCCGCCGGCGACCAGGTCCCACAGCTGCTCGGGCGAGGTGACCCCGCCCGGCAGCCGGCAGGCCATGCCCACTATGGCGACCGGCTCCCGGGCCGCGGCGGTGATCCGTTCGTTCTCCCGCCGCAGCCGCTCGTTCTCGGTGACGGACGCGCGCAGCGCCTCGACGAGTCGTTCGTCGGAAACAGTCATGATCTTCTCTCCCGGTCCGAGACCGAATCAGTTGGCCGTGCCGCTCAGGGCGCGCGCCACGAGGCTCTCCACGTCCAGGCCGGCGATCAGTTCGTCCGCCGCCCCGGCCGGCGGGGCGGACTCCGTCGTCCCCTCGCCGGTCTCCCGCGGTGCCGGCGGCACCAGCGCCTCGTCCAGCCGCCGGGCGAGCGCGGTCGGCGTCGGGTGGTCGAAGACGAGGGTGGCGGGCAGGCGGACGCCGGTGCGGGCGGCGAGCTGGTTGCGCAGTTCGACCGCGGTCAGCGAGTCGAAGCCCAGGTCCTTGAACGCCTGGTCGTCGTCGACCTGGTCGGCCCCCGGCAGGCCCAGCACCGCGGCGGCCTGCTCGGCGACCAGGTCGAGCACGGCCTGGTGGCGCTCCTGGGGCGGCAGAGCGCCCAGCCGCTCGGCGAGGGACTCCGCGGCCGGCACCCCGGCCGCCGCCCGCGCGGACCTGCGCACCGGCGGGACCAGCGCCCGCAGCAGGGCGGGTACGGCGTCCTCTCCGGTACGGCCGCGCAGGGCCGCGAAGTCGAAGCGGGCCGCGACCAGCGCCGCGTCGGGGGCGTGCAGCGCGGCGTCGAAGAGGGCCAGCCCCTCGTCGCCGGTCAGCGCCCGCATTCCGCTGCGGCTCATCCGCTCGCGGTCGCTGTGCGCGAGGGAGTCCTGCATGCCCCCGTCCTGCTCCCACACGCCCCAGGCGAGAGAGGTGGCGGGCAGGCCCTGCGCGCGGCGGCGCTCGGCGAGGGCGTCCAAGTAGGCGTTGGCGGCGGCGTAGTTGGCCTGGCCGGCGCTGCCGACGGTGCCGGCGACGGACGAGTAGAGCACGAAGGCCGCGAGGTCCAGGTCCTTGGTCAGCTCGTGCAGATGCCAGGCGGCGTCCGCCTTCGGCCGGAACACCTTCGTCAACCGCTCCGGGGTCTGGGCCGCGATGACACCGTCGTCGAGGACGCCGGCCGTGTGCACGACCGCGGTCAACGGCCGCTCCACCGAGGCCAGCAGAGCCTCCAGGGCAGCACGGTCGGAGACGTCGCACGCCTCGACCCGCACCTCGACGGCACCCAACTCACGGAGCTCGTTTACGAGTTCGGCCGCGCCCTCGGCGGCATTGCCACGCCGCCCCACCAACAACAGATGCCTCACCCCGTACGAGGTGACCAGGTGTCGGGCGAGGAGGGCGCCCAGGGTGCCCGTGCCGCCGGTGATCAGGACGGTGCCCTCGGGGTCGAGGGTCCGGCCGGAGGGCGTGTCGGTGCCGGTCGCGCGGGCGAGGCGGAGGGCGGCGACGGTCGCGTCCCGGATCACCAGCTGCGGCTCGCCCAGGACGGCCGCGGCGGCGATCCGCCCCGGTGCGACACTGTCGTCGGCGTCGACCAGGACGTACTGTCCGGGGTTCTCCGTCTGCGCGGAACGGACCAGTCCCCACACGGCGGCGGCCGCGGGATCGGTGTCGGCGTCCTTGGTGCGCAGCACGAGGGTCGACGAGGCCGACTCCGGACCGGCGGACCAGGACTGCACCAACTCCAGTGCCCGACCGGCGAGTTCACGGGCCCGGGCGGGCCCGTCCGGCGCCTCGGCCTCAGTGAGGTCGGCGATGACGACGGCGGGCAGATCGGTCCCGAGCCCGCTCAGGTCGGCGCCGGTCACGACGAACGGCACGTCCTCGGCACCGACGGCCACGGGCGTCCGCTCGACCCGGAACAGGGCGTCGAGCGCACGCGACGCGCCGAAGGCCTCGGGCGCCAGCGGGCGGGTGATGAGGGTGCCGATCGAGGCGACGGGGGCGCCGGTGCGGTCGGCGAGCTCCAGCTTGACGCCGTCGGCGCCGGCCGGGGCCACCCGGACGCGCAGCGCGCTGGCGCCGGAGGCGTGCAGGGCGACGTCGTTCCAGGCGAACGGGAGTCGGGTCTCCCCGGTGTCCGCGCCACGGAGGATTCCGGCCTGCAGAGCCGCGTCGAGCAGGGCGGGGTGGATACCAAAGGCCCCGGGTTCCTGTCCTTCCGGCAGGGCGACCTCGGCGTAGACCTCCTCGCCTTCGGTCCATACGGCGGTCAGGCCCTGGAAGGCGGGCCCGTACTCCAGACCGGCCGCACGCCGGCCCTCGTAGAACCCGTCCAGATCCACC
>NZ_JBSFLV010000180.1:0-17322 GCF_053599215.1 Streptomyces sp. NPDC001002
CCTGGTGGACGGCAAGCCCGAGCGGATGACGAAGCGGACCGTGACCGTCGCGGTCAAGGGCGGTACGCCGGTCACCCGCACCCAGTGGGCCCGCCGGAGAGCTGGTGCGGGAAGCGCTCGCCCTTGTCGCCGAGCCCGACGAGGTCGAGCAACTCGGCCGCACGCGACCGCCGTTCGGAGGTGCGCACCTTGCGCATGCGCAGTCCGAAGGCGACGTTGTCGACGGCGTTGAGATGCGGGAAGAGGCTGTAGGACTGGAAGACCATCCCCGCGTCGCGACGGTGCGCCGGCACGTCGGTGACGTCCTTGCCGTCCACCAACACCTCGCCGGACGTGGGGTGTTCGAACCCGGCGAGCATGCGCAGCGCGGTGGTCTTGCCGCAGCCGGAGGGGCCGAGCAGGGCCAGGAACTCGCCGGGGTTGACGGTGAGGTCGAGGCCGTCGAGGGCGACCGTCGGGCCGAACTCGCGGCGCAGGCCGCGGAATTCGACGGTGGCGGCGTTCTCCGTGGTGGTCTTCTCAAGCGTGGTGGCGGTCATGGTTATCCCCGGGACTTGGCGGTTTTGTCACGGCCGCCGACACCGGCGAGCGTGAGGAGCAGTGCCCAGGTGACGACCAGGCTGAGCACGGAGACGGCGACGGAGAGCTGGGCGTTGGACCCGCCGACGCTGTAGATCCACACGGCGAAGGGCTGGAAGCCGAGGAGCTGGGCCACGGTGAACTCGCCGAGCACCAGCGCCAGCGTGAGGAAGGACGCGTTGAGCAACGCCCCGCGCAGATTGGGCAGTACGGCCTGCACGAGCGCCTGCGGCCAGCCGGCGCCGCAGCTGCGGGCGGCCTCGACGAGGGTCTTCACGTCGATGGCCCGCAGCCCCGAGTCCAGCGCCCGGTAGACGAACGGCAGCGCCATCACGACGTAGGCGAGCACCAGGATGAAGGGGAAGTCCGGGTTCTGGATCGCCACGAAGGTCTGGAACAGCGGGGTCTTGGACAGGTAGTCGGGCCCCCACTTGAGGACCGTGGCGATACCGGCGACGAACGCGATCGGCGGCACCACCAGCGGCAGGGAGCAGATCACCTCGACGACGGGCCGCAGCCGGGGCGCGCCGAGCCGCAGCGCGACCATGGCCGGGACCATCAGGAGCAGGACCACGGCGATGGTGGCGGCGGCGAGTTCCAGCGAGAGCACCAGGCTGGTGGTGAAGCCGTCGGTGGAGACGATCTCGGTGTAGGCGTCGAAGGTGACGCCCTGCCCGGGCACGTCCACCGTGAAGATCACGGACGCGGCGAGCGGCACCAGGAAGTACAGGGCGGCGAGGGCGAGGACGACCCACCGCCAGAGGTTCAGGCGTCCAGCCATCGCGCGCTCCGTCGTTGCAGGGGCAGATACACGGCCATGACCAGGCCCGCGACCAGGACCATGTCGAGGCTGAGGGCGAGGGCCACGTTCTCCTGGCCGACCAGCACGTTGCCGGAGATGGCGTCGGCGATCTGCAGGGTGACCAGCGGGACCGA
This sequence comes from Streptomyces sp. NPDC001002, assembly GCF_053599215.1. Classification (NCBI taxonomy): domain Bacteria; kingdom Bacillati; phylum Actinomycetota; class Actinomycetes; order Kitasatosporales; family Streptomycetaceae; genus Streptomyces; species Streptomyces sp. NPDC001002. The sequence goes on from NZ_JBSFLV010000180.1 coordinate 1,516, forward strand.
ACTGCCCACCATGGCCGCGGCGGTGGCGTACGCGGCGAACGCGCTGCCGAAGAGGAGGACGAACCCGCCGAGCAGCGAGGGCAGCAGCACCGGCAGGGCCACGTGCCGCCAGTACTGGACGCCGGTGGCGCCGTTGTTCTGGGCGGCCTCGCGCCACTGGGTGCGCAGGCCCTCCAGGGCCGGGGTGATGGTGAGGACCATCAGCGGGATGAGGAAGTACAGGTAGACGAGGACCAGGCCGGAGAAGCTGTAGAGGTTCCAGCCCTTGTCCTTGAGGCCCAGGTGGGTGGTGAGCACACCGGCGTTGCCGAGCGTGGCGACGAACGCGAAGGCGAGGGGGACACCGCCGAAGTTGGCGAGGACGCCCGAGGCGGTGAGCACGGCCTCGCGCAGCGCGCGGAAGCGGGAGGTGACGACGACCTGCGCGAGCGGCAGGCCGAGCAGGGTGCCGAGGGCGGCCGAGAGGGCGGACAGCTTGACGCTGCCGACCAGTGCGGTGAAGTAGGCGCCCTGGAGCGAGTCGGTGAGGTTGGCGGTGGTGTACGAAGTGGCGCCCGTCGTCTGGTCCTTGACGGTGAAGGCGCCGTTCAGCATCGCCACGGCGGGCACCCCGAAGGCGACCGCGACGAACACGAGCAGCGGGAGCACGGCGATCCAGCCGGGAACGCGGCGCCGCCGCTTCGAAGAAGCGGCGGCAACCACGTCGGCCCGCGTGAGCGTGGCCGTCATCCGGAGACGGCCTTCGCCCAGCCCTGCGCGATGACCGTCTTGGCCTTGGCCTGCTGGGCCTCGGTCGGGAAGGACGGCGTGCCGCTGACCTGCGGGAGCTTGGCGGCGGCGGTCTTGTCGAGCGTGCCGGCGGCCTCCATGGAGGTCATCAGCGCCGGACGCGCGTACCCCTTGAGCCACAGGTTCTGGCCCTCGGCGCTGTACAGGTACTCCTGCCACAGGCGGGCGGCCGCCGGGTGCGGGGCGTCCTTGTTGATGGCCTGCGAGTAGTACTGCGCGAACTGACCGTCGCTCGGGATCGAGACCTTCCAGTCGACGCCCTTGGACTTGAACTCGTCGGCGTAACCGGCGTTCAGGTAGTCCCAGTCGATGGAGATGGGCGTCTCGCCCTTCTCCACGGTGGCCGGGGTCGACTCGACGGGCGTGTAGTTGCCGTTCTTCTTCAGCTCGGCGAAGAAGTCCAGGCCCGGCTGGATGTCGTCGAAGGAGCCCTTGTTCGCGAGCGCCGCCGCGTACACGCCGCCGAAGGCCGAACCCGACTTGGTCGGGTTGCCGTTGAGGGCGACCTGACCCTTGTACTGCGGCTTCAGCAGATCCGCGAAGGTGGTCGGACAGGCCTTGACGCGCTTGGCGTCGCAGCCGATGGAGATGTAGCCGCCGTAGTCGTTGAACCACTGCCCCTTCGGGTCCTTCTGGCCCTCGGGGATGTCGTCGAAGGAGGCGACCTTGTACGGCGCGAGCAGCCCCTGCTGGGCGGCGCTGAGCGCGAACGAGGAGCCGAGGTCGAGGACGTCGGGCGCCCGGTCCTGGCCCTTGCGGGAGGTCACCGCGTTGATCTCGTCCTGGCTGGAACCGTCCGGGTTCTCGTCCGTGATCTTGATGCCGTACTTCTTCGTGAAGCCGTCGATGAGGGCGCCGTAGTTGGCCCAGTCGCGGGGGAGGGCGATGGCGTGCAGCGTGCCCTCCTTCTTGGCCGCCTTCACCAGGGCGTCCATGCCGCCGAAGTCGGCGGCGGAGGTGGCGGTGGCGGCGTTCTTGCCGTCCGCGGTGGTCGACTCGTTGTCGGGAGCGGCGCCGCAGGCACTCAGGGCGAGTGCGGCGAGGACGGCGAGGGAGCCGGTCAGGACGGCTGTTCTCGACTGGGACACGGGGACTCCAGAAGGGGGCGCAGGGGACGCGAAGAGCTGAGAACTTGTCTGAACAAGTTGGCCCCAGTAATGCGGTCCTTGGTGTCCGGACCGTAAACATCGGCGAAATCCTGACCCGCGATTCTCTGCACAATCACAGGCAAGCGTGTTCGCATATGGTGCTCGTCTAGGCTGATCACTCTGTGCACAGAGGCCGACTCGGAGGGAAACAGTGTCGACGCGACACGAGGAGATCGCAGACGAACTGCGTCAGGCGATCGACCGCGAGGAGTACGCGGTCGGCAGCAGGCTGCCCGCGGAGACCGAGCTGGCCGCCCAGTACGGCGTCTCGCGCGGCACGGTCCGCCAGGCGGTCGCGGCGCTGACGTCCGAGGGCCTCATCGGCTCCCGTCAGGGCGCCCGCCGGGTCGTGCTCGCCAGCCGCCGCAGCCAGAGCTTCGCCGAACTGCGCAGCTTCGCCCAGTGGGCCCGCGCGATGGGCCGGGAGGCGACCGGCCGGGTCGTGGCGCAGGAGTATCTGCCGGCCACCGCACAGGACGCCGCCCGGCTCCAACTGCGCCCGGGCGTCCCGGTGTTGCACGTCCTGCGGGTGCGCGGCCTGGACGGCGAGCCGGTCCTGGTGGAGCGGACCGTGTACGCCGACTGGATCTCGCCCGCCGTCGAGGGCATCGACCCCGACGCCCCGTCGGTCACCCAACTCCTCTTCGAGGGCACGGGGTTGGTCTTCGCCTACGGCGAGCACGTCATCGACGCGGTCGCCGCCAGCGCCCAGGACGCCGAGTTGCTGGAGATCCGCCGTACGAACCCTCTGCTGCGCGTGCGCCGTGTGACCACGACCCGGGAGGGCCGCCCGGTCGAGTGGTCGGACGACCGCTACCGCTCGGACGCCGTGAGCTTCAGTGTGCACAACTCGATAGGCAACAACGCGCTGGCGCGCAAGACGGCGGAGTGAGGCGAAGAGCGAGGCCGCTCAGATCACGATTTGGTCATGCGGGGGGACGGATGATGACCTTCAGGTCGTGAGCAACTCGTGAAGGATTGACGGGAGTTGTGGAAGGTGACAAGAATGCGGCTCACACCTTCGCTGTGACTGAACTGAGCGAAGTGACGCGAGTGGCTCGGTCACGCATGCCGTTGTCGCTGCCGACCGCGTACCCACCACGCTGTGCCACCTCCCACACCTTCTTTTCCACAGAGGCTCATCTTGTCGCGTTCGCAAGAACCCAGAACCCTTGCCGCCCTCGCAGCAACCGTTTTCGCCGCCGCCCTCGTGCCCGTGCTCGGCGCGGGCACGGCCAGCGCCACGACGGCCGAGTGCAACGCCGCCACGGTCCAGTACCGCATCGTCGGTGAGGATGGAAACGTTGTCGGCGCCGACTGGACGTCGCAGGGCGGCTTCCTCCAGTGGACCACCGTCCCCGGCACCGTCCAGGTCAGGCTCGCGCCGGGCCAGACCGTGGCCGACGGCTGCACCTACCCGGTCTCCCTGGCCGAATACACCACCGAAGGCCCCAACTGGTACACCTCGGGCCACCAGACCATGGTCGACAAGGCCTCGGTCTACCTCACCAAGGACGACCTCGCCGGCGCCGACGACAAGGGCCGGACCTGGCAGAAGCTGTCGGTCAAGTCCCCCGACTGCTACGGCCAGATCGACCTGTACGGCGACGACATCTCCTACGACGGCAAGACGGGCACGGGCCACGGTCCGCTGCCGTACCAGCCGGGCAACGTCAACACGCCGTACCACCTCATAGCCGCCTGGAACGGCGGCGACAAGGAGTGCACCCCGGGCACGCCCGAGACGCCGACGCCGTCCGAGACGCCGCCCACCACCCCCGCGACGCCCACCACCCCGGCCGGCAGCACGCCGCCCGTGGACACGCCGCCCACCACCCCGGCGCCGTCCACCACGCCCCCCACCACCCCGGACGTCCCGCCGATGACGACGCCGCCGAACACGCCGGAGCCCAAGTCGAGCCCGAGCGGTCCGCCGCTGGCCGAGACCGGCTCCAGCGCGCCGGTCGGCGCGATCGCCGGCGGTGCCGCGGCGGTCGTCGCCATCGGTGCCGGTGCGCTCTACATGGGCCGTCGCACGCGTCGCTCCTGACGCCGTAGCCGCTTGGCCGCCGCCTATCCGGCGGCCAGGCGGCGCAGTACCCGGGAGGAGACCGGCGTGGGCAGGGCCCGCAGCGTACGCACCAGCGTCGTCGTGGCCCACGGGAAGTACGCCTGCGCCGGTTCCCTCTCCAGCGCGCGGACGACATACCGCGCCGCGCGTTCCTGGCTGATCTCGAAGGGCTTGGGCAGACCGTCCCCGCTGATCCGGTCGGTCGCCACAAAACCCGGGTGGATGCTGGTGAACCGGATTCCCCTGGGCGCCAGTTCGACGCGCGCGGCGTCGATGAGCGTACGGGCGGCCGCCTTCGCCGCCGAGTACGGACCCTGCCGGGGCAGGCCCATGAGCCCGGCCAGCGAGTTGGTGTGCGCGATGAGCCCGCCGGCCGGCTGGGCCCCCAACTGCTCGATCAGCGGGACCAGATAGTTGACGACGACGTCGTAGTTGAGCGCCATGATCCGCGAGACGTCCTCGACGCTCACCTGATCCATCCGCAGGTCCGGTCCCTGGCCCGCGTTGAGCAGCGCGATGTCGATCGACCCGTACTCCGCGACCGTCGCCGTGACCACCCCGGCCGCCGCTCGCGGGTCCAGGGCGTCGGCGGGCAGGTCGAGACAGTCGCTCCCGGCGGCCCGGACCTCCGCGGCCACGGACGCCAGCTCGGGAGCGCGCCGGGCCGTGACGACCAGCCGGTTGCCGCCGGACGCCAGCAGCCGGGCCACCTCGGCCCCGATCCCGGACGAGGCGCCGACGATCAGGATCGTGCTGCCGGTGATGCGCGCCATGGGGTTCCTTCGCTGGTCCGGCCCGGGAGTGCGGGTGCGAAGGGGACTCTCGCAGGCGGGAGGCGCACCCGTCGACCCGGCGCGACAGGGGAGGGTCGGCGGCGCGAAGCTGGGTAGACGGTGGTTCACCCCGACGGAAGGATCACCATGACGACCTACGTGGTCACAGTGCCCGGCACCTTCACCGACGGGATCGAGGCCGGGGCGAAGGCGGAGCTGACCCGGGCCCTGCGTCCGGCCGATCCGCACGCCACCCAGTTGGGGAACACCGAGGACCTCGACGTCCTCGCGGTCAACGACGACAACACCTTCACCCTGCACATGAAGGTCGAGGCGGACACCCGCGCCGACGCCGAACAGGACGCCCGCCGGCTCGCGGACTCCGCCCTGCGCGAGGCAGGTCTCGACGAGAACTCCGCGCCGCTCGGCCCCGTGATCATCACGGGCATCGACTCCGACATCTGAGCCGCCCGCCGGTCCGACCGCCCGCGTGTCGTCCGGGCACCGCTCATCCCTCCCTCACCCCGCCTCCCGTTACCGGTCGGTTTCGCGAGGTTAATTTCCGTGCCCGAAGGGTTGGCGGGAAAGCGTCGTCTCGTTATCGTTCACGCACTTCACTCAATCGTTCCGCTGAACGAATAGCGAGAGGGACGGTCGGTCCATGTCCGACATCCACCACCCGTGCCGGCGGTCGGTGCTCGCCGCGGGCGCGGCCTCCGTGGCCTCGCTCGGCGCGTCCTGGCTGCTGTCCGGCTGTACGGGCGCCGCCGCCCCGCCGGTGCTGCCGGTCGCCGCGCGGCAGGGCGCCCCCGACAGCGGCGGCACCCTGCGCATCGCCCGGCCGCCCGCCTCCGACGCCGAGACCCTCGACCCGGCGAGCTCCCTGTCCGCGTACGAGTACCTGGGCGCCCTCTTCAACCGGCTCGTCCGGATCGGCTCCGACGGCGAACTCGCCCCCGATCTCGCCGAGTCCTGGGAGAGCGACGGCAAGGCCCGCACCTGGACCTTCCGGCTGCGCAAGGGCGTCGCCTTCCACGACGGTCGCGCCTTCACCTCCGCGGACGCCGCCTACACGCTGCGCCACATCCTCGACAAGGCGACCGCCTCTCCGCAGGCCGCGGTCCTCGCCCCGCTCATCGACCCCGCGAAGCTGGGCACGCCCGACGCCCACACGCTGGTCGTCCCGCTGAAGACCCCGAACGCCGAGTTCCCGAGCCTGCTCACGCACTACAACTGCTACGTCGTCCCGGACGGCAGCGCCAAGTCGATCGGCCGCACCGGCATCGGTACCGGCCCCTTCAAGCTGGAGTCGTTCGCACCGGCAGGACCCGGCCGTGTCACCGCGTACGTGGACCACTGGGCGGGCCGCCCGGTCCTCGACGCGATCGACTTCTACTCGGTCGCCGACATGTCGGCCCGCTCAAATGCCTTGCTTGCAGGGCAGGTTGACCTTCTCTCGCAGACCAACCTCGACTTCGCCACCGCCCGCGTGGTCGCCGCCTCCGACCGGGCCACCATCGCGCGCGTGAAGGACGCCCAGTGGTACGTCCTGCCGATGCTCACCACCGACAAGCCCTTCACCGACGTACGCGTCCGGCAGGCGATGAAGCTCGCCTACGACCCCGAGCACGTGGTGAAGGTGGCGCTCCAGGGCGCGGGCACCGCGGGCTGGGACAACCCCGTGCCGCCGAGCGACCCCGCGTACGTCTCCGCGCACCCGAAGCACGACCCGGAGAAGGCGAAGTTCCTGCTGAAGCAGGCAGGGCACGAAGGGCTCGCCGTCGACCTCTACACCTCCGCCTACGACCCGCTGTTCACGCCGATGGCGCTGGCCTACCAGGACTCGGCCAAACGCGCCGGGATCAGCGTCCGCGTCAAAACGGCCTCCGCGGACTCGTACTACACGCAGATCTGGATGAAGAAGCCGCTGATGGCCACCTACTGGTTCACCGGCCGGCCCGTCGACCAGCTGCTCACCCAGATCTTCCGCAGCGGCTCCTCGTACAACGAGACGGCCTGGTCGGACAAGGAGTTCGACTCCGTCCTGGACCGGGCCCGGGCCGAGACCGACGACGCGAAACGGCGCGAACTCTACGGCGAGGCGCAGACGTTGGTGATCGAGAAGGGCGGGGCGATGACCCCGATGTTCGCCGACCGGCTCGTCGGCATCTCCCGCAGGGTGCGCGGATACGCCGAGCACGGCTTCGAGTTCGACTACCTCGGCATCGGCCTGAAGGGGGCCTGACCATGCTCTCCTTCACGCTGCGCCGACTGGCCTCCGCCGTCGGCACGCTGTTCCTCTCCTCCGTCCTCGTCTTCCTCGCCGTCCAGGCCCTGCCCGGCGATGTCGCCACCCAGATCCTCGGCAAGGACGCCACCCCGGACGCCGTGGCCGCCCTGCGCGACCAGCTCGGCCTGGACCGGCCCGCCTGGGAGCGGTACTTCGACTGGATCAAGGGCGCCCTGCACGGCGACTTCGGCACCTCGCTCGTCTCCGGGAAGGGCGTCGGCGGCGAAGTGGCCATGTACCTCGGCAACTCCGCGCTCATCGCCCTGGTCACCGTCCTGTTCGCGGTGACCGGCTCCCTGGTCCTCGGCATCCTCGCGGGCCTGTACCGCGACCGCTGGCCCGACCACGTCATCTCCACCGTCAGCCTGATCGGCATGAGCGTCCCCGAGTTCGTGGTGGCGACCGTGCTGGTGCTGTGCTTCTCGGTCGCCCTGCCGTGGTTCCCGGCGGTCGTCCTCTACGGTCCCGAAGCGAGCGTCGGTCAACTCCTGCCCGCCGTATGGCTCCCCGCCCTCGCGCTGGCCGTGGTCATGGCCGCCTACATCGTGCGTATGGCCCGCACCTCGGTGATCGACGTGATGGCCGGTGAGTACGTCACCACGGCCCGCCTCAAGGGCCTGTCCACCTGGCGGGTCGTCACCCGGCACGCCCTGCCGAGCGCCCTGCTGCCCACCCTGCACGTCATCGCCCTCAACGTCGCCTGGCTGGTCGGCGGGGTCGCCGTCGTCGAGAACGTCTTCAACTACCCGGGCATCGGCAAGCTGATGCTCTCCTCCGTGCAGAACCGCGACCTGCCCGTCATCCAGGCCGTCGCCCTCGTCAGCGCCGTCGTCTACGTCTGCTGCAACCTCGCCGCCGACCTCGGCGCCATGGCCCTCAACCCCAGGCTCCGCACCCGCGGGAGGACCCGATGACCACCCTCGACACCACACCGGCCGTCGTCGCGCCGGGCCCGCGTGCCGCCGCCCGCGCCTGGCGCACCCTGCGCTCCTCCCGCACGGCCACCGTCGGCCTCGCGATCGTCGCCGTCCACGTCCTGATCGCCCTCCTCGCCCCGCTCCTCACCTCCTACGACCCCATCGCCAACGACGCCTCGCACGCCCTGCTCGGCCCCAGTGCCGATCACTGGGCGGGCACCGACCAGTACGGCCGAGACGTCCTCGCGCGCGTGCTGTACGGCGGCCGCTACGCGCTCGGCGTCTCCGTCACCGCCACCCTCCTGACCGTCGCCCTCGGCACCGTCGTCGGCTGCGCGGCCGCCCTGCGCGGCGGCTGGTTCGACGACGTCCTCGGCCGGATCCTGGACGCCGTCCTGTCCATCCCGTCGATCCTCGCCCTGCTGGTCGTCGTCACCGCCCTCGGCACGGGACCCGCGGTCATCGTCCTGGCCGTGGCCGTCGTCTACGTCCCGCAGGTCGCCCGCGTGGTGCGCGGCGCCGCCCTCGCGGTGGTCCCCATGGACTACGTCACCGCGGCCCGGGCCCGTGGCGAGAGCACCTGGTCGATCCTGCGCCGGGAGGTCCTGCCGAACATCACGGACGTCGTCTGCGTCGAGTTCGCGATGCGCGCGTCCTGGGTCGTGCTGCTGATCTCCTCGCTGTCCTTCCTCGGCTTCGGCGCCGACCCGCCCACCCCCGACTGGGGGTTGATGGTCGCCGAGAACCGCACCGCCATCACCGTCGTACCGATGGCGAGCCTCGCGCCGATCATCGCCCTGGCCACGCTGGTGGTCGGGCTCAACCTCGCGGCCGACGGCCTGTCCAAGGCGTGGGGCGTCGACCGGATCAGGGAGGGACTGTGACGACCTCGAACGCGGGAGGTTCTGGGGCGACCTCGACCTCGGGAGGGTCCCCGCTGGACCCCATCGTCTCCGTGAACTCCCTTTCCGTGGCCTACCGTTCGGGCGGTCGGGACGTGCCGGTCGTGCACGAGGTGTCGCTGGACGTGGCCAAGGGACGCACGCTCGCGCTCGTCGGCGAGTCGGGCAGCGGCAAGTCGACCGTCGCCGCCACGCTCCTCGGCCACCTGCGCCACGGCTCCCGTGTCACCGGCGGCTCGGTCCGCGTCGACGGCCAGGACGTCTTCGCCCTGCCCGCACGGGAGTTGCGGCGGCTGCGTGGCGGGACCGTCGCCATGGTCGGCCAGAACGCCGGGCAGGCGCTGACACCCACCATGCGGATCGACCGGCAGATCGAGGAGGCGGGCGGCACCGTACCCGTCGCCGACCTCCTCGAACAGGTCCGGCTGCCGCGCCCCGCCGAACTCGCCCGCCGCTACCCGCACGAACTCTCCGGCGGTCAGCAGCAGCGCGTCGCCATCGCCATGGCGATCGCCGCCCGCCCCAAGGTGCTCGTCCTCGACGAACCGACGACCGGCCTGGACGTCGTCACCCAGCGCGGTGTCCTCGATCTGATCGCCGCTCTGCGCGACGAACTCGGCCTGGCCGCCGTCCTGGTGAGCCACGACCTCGGCGTCGTCGCCCACATGGCCGACGAGGTGTGTGTGCTGAAGGCGGGCCGTGTCGTGGAGACGGCACCCACCCGGCAGCTGTTCGCCCAGCCCCAGGACCCGTACACGAAGCGGCTGTTGGCGAGCGTCCCGCGTCTGGAGGACACCGGCCTCGCCGTCGTGACCGAGGCGGGGGAGCGGGTGGTGCGCCCGAAGGCGATCGTGCCCGAGGACTCCCCGGTCGCGGTCTCCGCGCACGACGTCACCATCGACTACGGCAGCTCACGCGCCGTCGACGGTGTCTCCTTCGACGTCCGGCGCGGTGAAGTCGTCGCCCTGGTCGGCGAGTCGGGCAGCGGCAAGTCCACGCTGGCCTGGACCCTGGCGGGCCTGCGCACCCCGTCCGGCGGCACGCTGACCCACGAGACCGGCGACCTGGCCCGCCCCGCGCACCGGCGTCCGCTCGCCCTGCGCCGCCGGATCCAGCTCGTCTTCCAGAACGCGGACACCTCCCTCAACCCCCGCCGCTCCGTGGGCGACGCGGTCCGCCACCCTCTGCGCTTCTTCGGCACCGCGACCGGGCGTACCGAGGCGGCCGAGCAGGCCCGCCGGCTCATCGCCGACGTACGCCTCGACCCGGCTCTCGCCGAGCGCCTGCCCGCCCAGCTCTCCGGCGGCCAGCGCCAACGCATCGGCATCGCACGGGCGTTGGCGGGCGAACCCGACGTCCTGATCGCCGACGAGATCACCACCGCCCTCGACGTCTCCGTGCAGGCCGACGTCCTGCGCCTGCTCGACGACCTGCGCTGCGAACGCGACCTGGCCTGTCTCTTCATCAGCCACGACCTCGCCGTCGTGCGCGGCATCGCCGACCGCGTCGTCGTCCTGCGGCACGGCGTCGTCGTGGAGGAGGGACCGACGGAAGCCGTGTTCGCCGCACCCGGCCACCCCTACACGCGCCAGCTCATGGCGGCCGCCCTCGAACCCGACCCGGACGCACGGCCCTTCGTCGACGACACCCTCGACTGGGCCGACGCGGCGGACGGTGACGACATCTGGACCGACCAGGGCGACGGTGGTCACCGCGTCCGACGCTGGCGCCCTCTCAACACCCCCGTCGCGGAAGGAGTTTCGTGAAGTACCGCGAACAGTTCGAGCGCCAGATCGTCAGCGAGGACGTCTGGATCCCCACCCGGGACGGCCGGACCCGGCTGCACGCGCGCGTGTGGCGGCCCGCCGACGCCGAGTCCGACCCGGTCCCCGCGCTGCTCGAATACCTCCCGTACCGCAAGAGCGACTGGACCGCCCCGCGCGACGCCCAACGCCACCCCTGGTACGCGGGCCACGGCTACGCGTCCGTACGCGTCGACATCCGCGGCCACGGAGACAGCGAGGGCACGCCCGGCGACGAGTACGACGAGCAGGAACTCGCGGACGGCGTCGACGTCGTCAACTGGCTTGCCGCACAACCCTGGTGCACCGGCAAGGTCGGCATGTTCGGCATCTCCTGGGGCGGCTTCAACTCCCTCCAGATCGCCGCCCTCGCCCCCGAACCCCTCAAGGCGATCGTCACCGTCTGCTCCACCGACGACCGCTACGACAACGACGTCCACTACATGGGCGGCGCCGTCCTCGGCATCGACATGCTCGCCTGGGCCGGCACCATGCTCGCCTTCGCCGCCCGCCCACCGGACCCGGCGACCGTCGGCGCCGACCGCTGGGTGCCGATGTGGCGCGAGCGCCTCGACGCCCTCGAACCCTTCCTGCACACCTGGCTGGAACACCAGCAGCGCGACGACTACTGGAAGCACGGCAGCGTCTGCGAGGACTACACCGCGATCGACGCGGCCGTCCTCGCGGTCGGCGGCTGGAACGACCCGTACCGTGACGCGGTGCTCCGCCTCGTCGAGCACCTCCCGGCCGACCGCGTACGGGGGTTGATCGGCCCGTGGTCGCACCAGTACCCGGACCGAGGTCTGCCTCCCGGCCCCGCGATCGGCTTCCTCCAGGAGACCCTGCGCTGGTGGGACCAGCACCTCAAGGGCATCGACACCGGGGCCATGGAGGAGCCGCTGCTGCGGGCCTGGATCACCGATTCCGTCCCGCCCGCCACCTCGTACGACGTGCTGCCGGGCCGCTGGGTGGGGGAGACCGACTGGCCTTCACCACAAGTCACCTGGGATGCAAGGCCGTTGGGTGCGGGCACGGCTCCCGTGCTCGTCCGCTCGCCGCAGCACACCGGCCTCGACGCGGGCCGCTTCTTCCCCTTCGGCAACGCGAGCGACCTGCCGCCCGACCAGCGCGAGGAGGACGGCCGCTCGGTCTGCTTCGACTCCGCGCCGCTCACCGAGCGCGTCGAGATCCTCGGCCGCCCGCGCGTGCGGCTGCGCCTCGACAGCGCCACCCCGCGCGCCCATGTGATCGCCCGGCTCTGCGACGTCGCCCCCGACGGCTCGTCCACCCTCGTCACCCGTGGCGTGCTCAACCTGCTGAGCAGGCAGGGGCGGGACAAGGCGGTGGAGTGGAGTCCGGGGACGTACGAGGACGTCGAGATCGAACTCACCGGGATCGGCTATGCCTTCCCGCCCGGTCACCGCGTCCGCGTCGCCGTGTCGGACACCTACTGGCCGTGGGTGTGGCCGCACGGCGAACGCGGCGAGCTGAGCGTCGTACCGGCGGAGAGCGCCGTAGTCCTGCCCGTGCGCGAGCCCGGCGACGAGCCGCCGATCCGCTTCGAGGAGCCCGAGCAGGCTCCGCCGCTGCCGGTGACGTACGACCCGCCGCCGACACCACGTCCGGAGCGGCTGGTCACGCACGATGTGGCGGCGGGGGAGTGGACGCTGGAGGTCGACCCCAACTACGGCGGCTCGCGGACGTATCCGGACGGGTTGCGCTACGAGGAGAGCGCGCGCGAGACGTATCGGATTCGGAGTGATGATCCGCTGTCGGCTCAGGCGGTCTCCGAGTGGCGGATCCGGTTGCGGCGCGGGGAGGGCTACGACGCTGAGATCATGGCGTCCACGGAGCTGCGCGCCACGGCCGCTGACTTCATCATGGACAGTCGCATCGAGGCACGGGCGAACGGAGAGACAGTGGTCAAGCGCGCATGGCACCGCACCGTCGGGAGGACGTCCGGATGACGGCCGCCAGGACCCCGCGCCGTGCCGTCGCCGCCGCCGACCGCACCCGGCAGCCCACCGAGGTCCGCCGGCGCCTCATCGTCGAGGCGGCCGTTCCGCTGATCGCCGAACGCGGTTACGCCGCCGTGGGTGTGCGGGACGTGGCTGCCGCGGCCGGGGTGTCCGTCGGCACGGTGACGTACCACTTCGGCAGTGTCCAGGAGATCCTCTCCGAGGCGATGGTGCTGCACATCGAGCGGTACTACGCCGAGCTGAGCGAGACCGCGGAGCGGGCGGACACAGGCGCCGAGGCGCTGCGGCTGCTGGTCGACGCGCTGTTCACGGAGGACACCGACCGGCACTGGCGGATGTGGTTCGACTACTGGAACGCGGGCGACCAGGCCACGGACGAGACGTTCACGCGCGGCCAGGCCCAACGGTACGAGGCCTGGCACCAGCAGATCCGCGCCCTCGCCCAACGGGGCGTGGACGACGGGGAGTTCACCGGCGCCGACCTCGACGGCTTCACCGTCCGCTTCGCCGCCCTCGCCGACGGGCTCGCCCTGCAACGTCTGCGCCAGGCACCGCCGTTGAGCACGCAGGACGCCCGACGCCACCTCAACCGGTTCATCGACACCGAACTCGCCCGTACACCCTGACCCCCAACTTCCCACCACGGAGCCGCTCGTGAACGTCGTCATCTTCGGTGCGTCCGGCATGGTCGGCCACGGAGTGCTGCACGCCTGCCTGGAGGACGCGGCGGTTACCCGTGTCGTCGTGGTGGTCCGCGGTCCCCTCGGCGTCAGCCATCCCAAGCTGCAGGAGATCGTCCACGACGACTTCACCGACCTGACCGCCCTCGCCGAGCAACTGACCGGCCTGGACGCCTGCTTCTACTGCCTCGGCGTCTCCAGCGCCGGGCGCAACGAGGCCGACTACACGCGCATCACGTACGACTACACGCTGGCCGCCGCCCACGTCCTCGCCGAACGCAGCCCCGGGCTCACCTTCGCCTACGTCTCCGGTGAGGGCACCGACAGCACCGAGAAGGGCCGCACGATGTGGGCCCGTGTGAAGGGGCGCACCGAGAACGCCCTGTTGGCCCTGCCGATGAACGCCTACATGTTCCGGCCCGGGTACATCCGGCCCCTGAAGGGGGCCGTCTCCAAGACGTCCGCCTACCGCGTGATCTACGGCCTGACTGCCTGGCTCTATCCCGTCCTGCACCGCCTCGCGCCCGGCCACACCACGACCACCGAGTCGCTGGGCCGCGCCATGATCGCGGTGGCGGCAGCTCCGGGTGCGGAGGAGCGACACGTTCTCGACAGCCGGGACATCAACCGCCTGGGCGCGAAGCCGAGTTGACCCGCCGGTCCGCGGTGTCCGGCTTCGCCGCCGCCGCGAGCGAGGGCTGGAGGCGGCGGGCCACATCGAGGTGGTCGGCGGTCCAGATGATGCGGACGGCCGTGTCCGTGGCCTGCCCGTTCTCGTCCCGCAGGTCGTGCCGGAGAGAGGCGACGAGGCGGGCCTCGGCGGCGGGGTCGGGCGGCATCGGGGCCGGCACCGGGGCGCCCTCGTCCAGGCCTGCGGCCAGGTTCCGGTACCAGCCGGACACTCCGTCGGCGGTCCCGAGGAGAACGAGGCGGGCGTCGGCCCGGTCCGCTCCTTCGGGCTGTTCATCGGAGCGCTGCCACAGGCCCAGTACGGCGTCGGCGGCCAAGCGCAGTCCGACGACGCCCGTGACCAGAGTGGTCATGTCGGCCAGCGGCACGGTCTTGGCGCCGCGCTCGGCGAGGTAGCTGCGGAACGCGTCGTCCAGCCGGCGTGCCGCGGCGGCCGCCTGCCGGTTCTCCTCGTCGGGCGGGGCGACGGGCGGGAGACCGGCGGCGCAGCGGCCGACCGCGTAGCGCACCGCGCCCGCCAGATAGCGCGCGCTGTCCGTGTACGCCGCCGCCAGCGCCCGGTCCACGGCGGCCGTGGCACCGCGCGGCCAGAAGAACAGGCCCACGAGCACGCTCACCCCGCAGCCCAGGGCGATGTCCTCGATCCGGAACAGCACGATGTGCCAGTCGGGATGCCGGCCGATGTTGAACAGGATGACGAGGGTGACGGTGAAGGCCGCCTGACCCGCGGCGAAGGAGATCGCCGCCGGCGCGATGCCCGCCACGAGCACGGCGACGGGGAGCAGGAACCACAGCACGGTGTCGTGGTCGCCGATCAGTTGCAGCAGCCCGGCTCCGAGGACCGACCCGGCGAGGGTGCCGCCCAGCGCGCGGACGGCGTTCTGCCCGGTGTTGAGGGCGTTGGAGCGCAGCACCGACAGGGTCCCCAGCAGCACCCAGAAAGAGTGCTGGGCACTGATCACGTCCGCGAGAGCGACCGCGATGCCGAGCCCGAGCGCGCCCCGGAGGCTGTTGTGCAGCCAGACCGACTCGCGCTGGAGGTGGGCGCCGGCCCGCTCCCGCGCCGAGGCCAGCGGTCCGGTGACGGAACCGGGTTCGTGGCCCAGGAGCCGCTCGGGCCAGCTGCGGTGCTCGGCCGCCGCGGCCAGATCCACGTTGGCCGCGATCTGGAGGGTGGCGAACCCCAGTTCCTGGGCGCGGAAGGACAGGTCCAGGACGCCGATGAAGGCACGGATCTCCGTCTCCGTACCGGGGCGCGGCCGATGCACGGGCAGCCTGGTGGTGGCGCCGTGCTCCATGCCGTCGATGACGGCGCGCAGTTCGGCGGAGGCCGCGCGCAGGGCGTCGGGTGCGGTGCGCGGGGAGTCGAGGAGATCGGCGGCGCGTTCCAGGACGGTGGCGGCGGCCCGTCGTACGGCATGGGCGTCCCGGTCGCAGTCGGGCGCGGTGGTGTCGGTGCCGTCGGACGGTGGCGTGCTGTCGGCCACGATGGCGCTGAGCCAGGTCAGCTCGTCGACCAGTCGGACGACGGCGCGCGAACCGGTGGACAGCCCGGTCGGCCGGTAGGGCGTGGCGTCGAAGGCGGTGCGCAGGTCGGCCGCCGCGGCGGCGGCATCGTCCGCGGTGACCCGGCACTGCTTGAGGCTCGGCGCGTCGGGCTCACCGGCAAGCCGGGACGCGTCGGCGCGCAGCTGGGCCGCGGCGGCGCGGCCACCCGCGATCAGGACGGTGTCGTACGGGGTGAGGGCGGTGCGGATGGCGTCGTG
>NZ_JBSFLV010000181.1:0-17309 GCF_053599215.1 Streptomyces sp. NPDC001002
GCCCGCCCCAGACCCCGCCGCCTCCGCAGGGCCCGCCGTCCGCCGCGCCCGAGCCCGGCTACGGCTACCCGCAGGCGCCTCCGCGGCCGTCGACACCGATGTCCCGCTACTGGGCCGGGCTCCCCGGTACGGGAAGCGGCAGGGGCGGGAGCGCGGGGAGCGGCGGCACCGCGCTGCCGAGGACTCCGGTGACCAGGGAGAGCACCGGCGACAGCAGGCCGGTGACGGCGCCCAGTACCGCACCCAGGTCGAGCGAGGACAGTGCCGAGACCAGCTTGTCGACCGCCGACTGGAGCTGGGCCACGGCGTCGGAGATCGGGTCGGCGGCCAGGGCCGTCGCGCCGGCGGGGGCGGCGGACCGCTCCTGCACGCGCTCGCGGAGCGAGGTGTACGCGGTCTCGACGGCCTTGGTGTACGCGGCGGCCTCCGTCGCGTCGAGCGTGCGGCCGGTTCGTTCGGTGAGGTCGCTCAGCACGCCGAGCAGGGGGTCGGCCACGGCGGTGCCGCGCACGTCCTGCATGTCGTCGAGCCAGACGCCGAGGTCCTGCGCCCCGGCGGCCGTGGACGCCCCGGGGACGGACGACTGCGCGGAGGCGGTGCCGACGACGGGGCCGAAGACCAGCGCGGCGCAGAGGAGGGACGGCAGGAGCAGTCCACGGGAAACCAGGGGGGACATGCACATTCCTTTCGGGGGCTGTCAGGTGCAGCTCTCTAGGGCTCACCGTGAGAACCCCGTCGGCACCCCGCAACCGGCCGCGCGCCGGGCTCCCCGCCCCTTTGTGCCCTTGAGAAAGCGCCTACCTGCGCGTTCTCCCTCAGGCACACCGTCTTCCGTTCCGCCCGCGCGTTCGGCCGTCAGGGTACGGGCCGCCTCATGCGGCCGCCTCACGTGAGGTGTCCGCGACCGCGGCCGCGTCGTCGGGCTGCCGCTCGAACTGCGTCCGGTACAGCTCGGCGTACCGTCCGCCGGCCGTCAGCAGCTCCTCGTGCGTGCCGCGTTCCACGATCCGGCCCGACTCGACGACCAGGATCTGGTCGGCCGAGCGGACGGTGGAGAGGCGGTGGGCGATGACCACCGCGGTGCGTCCGGACAGTGCCTCGGCCAGCGCCTCCTGGACGGCGGCCTCCGAGGTGTTGTCGAGGTGGGCGGTGGCCTCGTCGAGGATGACCACGCGCTGACGGGCCAGCAGCAGCCGGGCGATGGTCATGCGTTGGCGTTCGCCGCCGGAGAGCCGGTAGCCGCGCTCGCCGACCACCGTGTCGAGGCCGTCGGGCAGGGACCGTACGAGATCGTCGAGGCGGGAGCGGCGCAGGGCGTCCCACAGTTCGGCCTCGGTCGCGCCGGGCCTGGCCAGTTGGAGGTTGGCGCGGACGGTGTCGTGGAAGAGGTGGCCGTCCTGGGTGACCATGCCGAGCGTGGCGCGCAAGGAGGCGCCGGTCAGGTCGCGGACGTCGGTGCCGCCGATGCGTACGGCACCCTCGTCGACGTCGTACAGGCGCGGCAGGAGCTGGGCGATGGTCGACTTGCCCGCGCCGGAGGAGCCGACGAGCGCCACGGTCCGGCCGGGTTCGGCGCGGAAGGAGATGCCGTGCAGGACCTCGGCGCCGCCGCGGGTGTCGAGGGAGGCGACCTCCTCCAGGGAGGCGAGCGAGACCTTGTCGGCGGACGGGTAGCCGAAGCGGACGTTCTCGAACTCGACGGCGACCGGGCCCTCGGGCACCTCGTGTGCCGTCGGTTTGTCGGTGATCAGGGGCTCCAGGTCCAGTACTTCGAAGACGCGCTCGAAGCTGACCAGCGCGCTCATCACCTCGACGCGGGCGCCGGCCAGCGAGGTGAGCGGTGCGTACAGGCGGGTCAGCAGGAGGGCGAGGGAGACGACCGCCCCGGGCTCCAGGGTGCCGCGCAGGGCGAACCAGCCGCCGAGTCCGTAGACCAGGGCGAGCGCGAGGGAGGAGACGAGGGTGAGGGCGGTGATGAACGCCGACTGGGCGGTCGCGGTGCGGATGCCGACGTCACGGACCCGGCGGGCGCGGGCCGCGAACTCCTCGGACTCCTCCTCCGGGCGCCCGAAGAGCTTGACGAGGGTGGCGCCGGGGGCCGAGAAGCGCTCGGTCATCCGGGTGCCCATCGCCGCGTTGAGCGTGGCCGCCTCGCGCTGCATGCCGGCCATGCGGCGGCCCATGCGCCGGGCGGGGATCACGAACACCGGCAGCAGCGCGAGCGCGAGCAGGGTGATCTGCCAGGACAGGGTGAGCATGACGGCCAGGGTGAGCAGCAGGGTGACCAGGTTGCTGACCACTCCGGACAGGGTGTTGCTGAACGCGCGTTGGGCGCCGATGACGTCGTTGTTGAGACGGGAGACGAGCGCGCCCGTACGAGTACGTGTGAAGAACGCGACGGGCATGCGCTGCACATGATCGAACACAGCCGTCCGCAGATCGAGGATGAGCCCTTCCCCGAGGGTCGCCGAGAGCCGCCGGCCGAGGATGCCGAGCGCCGCCTCCAGAACCGCCATCAGGGCGATGAGCAGGGCGAGTCGTACGACCGTGCCCTCGTCGCCGCCCGACACGATCGCGTCCACGACGCGTCCGGCCAGGACGGGGGTGGCGACGGCGAGCAGTGCGGTCACCACCCCGATCACCACGAACCGGGCGATGCGCGCCCGGTGCGGACGGGCGTAGGCGCCGATGCGGCGCAGGGTGGCGCGGGCGAAGGGGCGGCTCTCCTGTTGGGCGTTCATGACACTCTGCAGCTGTGTCCACGCCGTGGTCTCCATGCTCATGGGAGAGAACGTAGGACCTCAAGCATCCTTGAGGTCAATGCCCTTTCGAAGTCCCCGCTCCCCAAGAGCCCCCATGACCCCCATTTCCCCAAGGACTCCAAGGACCCCATGGCAGCCCCTCCCCAGCCGCTGTCCGTCTGTAAGCCTCTGGCCGTGATTCAGCCACCCGCCGTTGGCGCGGTGCGGAGACCCTCTTCAGATGTGACCACGGTTCAGCTCCCCGAAGGACCACTCCCCAAAGGACGATTCCCCCGACGCGTCCCGGTCCGCCAGATCCTGTGTCTGCTTCCGCTCCTGCTGGTCGTCGCCGTCGCCGTACAGCACTGGTCGGTGCTGGCCGAGGGCTTCGGCCATCTCCGTGAGGCGGAGTGGCCCTGGCTGCTCGCCGCGGCCGGCGCCACCTGTCTGACCTGGGTGGCGGCCGCCTTCACTCGCCAGGGCGCGGTCGTCGACCGGCTGCCCCGACGGCGGCTGCTCGCCACGCAGTTCGCGGCGGGCTCCGCCAACCATCTCCTCCCCACCGGCCTCGGCGCCAGCGCCGTCAATCTGCGGTTCATGTCGGTCTGCGGGATCCCGCTCGCCCGCTCCTCGGCCGCGGTCGCCCTGTACCTGCTGGCCGAGTCCGTGGGCCGGGTAGGTCTCCTGGTCGCCCTGCTGCTGGTGTTCCCGGGCGCGCTGCGCTTCGGCGCGCTGCTGCCCGAGGGCGCGATCGGCCCGCTGCTGCTCGCCGTCGGCGGCGTACTGCTCGTGGCGGGTGCGGTGTTCGCGTTCGTACGACGGTTGCGTGTGGCCGCGCTGTCCTTCCTCCGTACGGCGCTGGGCGAACTGCGCTCGGTGCACACCCGCCCCTCCCGTGCCCTCGCCCTGTGGGGCGGCTCGCTCGCCTTCCCCGCGCTGCAGGCGGCCGGACTGGTCCTGGTCGGACAGGCGTTGGGCCTCTCGGTGCCGCCCGCCCACATGGCGGTGGCCTATCTGGCGGCGACGGTCGCGGTCGCACTGGTGCCGACGCCCGGCGGTATCGGCTCCGTCGAGGCGGCGCTGATCGTGGCGTTGGTGGCGGCGGGCGGTCCGGCGGCCGTGGCGACGGCGGTGGTACTGGCGTACCGGATCATCACGGTGTGGCTGCCGTTGCTGCCGGGGGCGTTGACGCTGGGTGCGCTGGTGCGGTTGAAGGTGATCTGAGCCCGGTCGGCCGGATCGGGTGGTGTCACCAGGGCACGGGCTTGCCGTCCCGGAAGAAGCCGCCGGTGGGCCCGTTGTCCGGAAGGGTGGCCGCCCAGATGATCCCGGCGGCGCCGTCGGCGACGGGCCGGCCACCGCTGCCGCCCATGTCGGTGGCGACCCAGCCGGGGCAGATCGCGTTGACGAGAATGCGTTGCCGACGCAGCTCACCGGCGAGCAGACAGGTCAGCGCATTGAGTGCGGCCTTGGAGACGCCGTAGGCGGGGGTGCCGCCGCTCATCGACTGCAGGGACGCGGCCTCGCTGCTGACGTTGACCACCCGGGGATGCGGGCTGCGGCGCAGCAGCGGAAGCAGTGCCTGGGTGACCCGCCAGGCGCCGAACA
The DNA here is from genome assembly GCF_053599215.1 of Streptomyces sp. NPDC001002. NCBI lineage: Bacteria > Bacillati > Actinomycetota > Actinomycetes > Kitasatosporales > Streptomycetaceae > Streptomyces > Streptomyces sp. NPDC001002. The sequence continues at coordinate 4,350 of NZ_JBSFLV010000181.1, forward strand.
GGTTGGTGTCCAGGGCGCGTTGGACCTCGGCCAGATCGGCGGTCCGGGCCTGGGCCCAGGTGTCGTAGAGGATCGCGGCGTTGTTCACGACGACGTCGACGCGCCCCACCTCCCGGGTGACCCACTCGCCCATGGCGGCCACGCTCGCCTCGTCGGAGACGTCGAGCTGTACGGCGGTCACACGCTCGCCGCGCGGGTCGATCCGGTTCGCGGCGGCCCGGCCCTTGCCGAGATCACGGGAACCGAGCAGCACCCGATGCCCACGGTCGGAGAGCTGCCGCACGACCTCGTACCCGATGCCGCGGTTGGCGCCGGTCACCAGGGCGACCGGCGGGACCGTGCGCTCGACTGCCATCGACACTCCCTCGGTAGGTGACGAGTACGGGATTCGGTACGGGGTCAGTACGCGATCAGTACGGGATCCTCAGCCTCGCACAGCGGGCGGATCAGCGGACGGCCGATCGACGCGGCGGGCCGGACTGTACGAGATCGGGGGTGTTCACGTCCGGCCGACGGTCACCTCGACCGGCCCGCCCGCCAGGTCGACCGCGTCCCCCCAGCCCGCCGCCAGCCGCACGGTGCGGTTCGGGACGGCCGTCCACAGGCGCTGGCGGTGCAGCAGACGGCCGTCCTGGGTGACGTGCAGGAGAGGGCGGTTCAGGAGGGTGGTGGTGCGCAGGACGTACGGGTGGTGGTCGGCCGGGGTGACGCGGTTCGGGGCGATCCAGCGCAGGGGCGGGGCGACGGTGAGGGGGACGCCGGTCGGCCAGGTCGTGCCCGTGAGCCACTCCCGGACGGCGCGGGCCGTGTGCGTACCCTCTTGCGCTGCCGTGGCCGCGCTCTCCACGGCGTGCAGCACGCTGCCGGCCGCGAAGACGCCGGGGCGGGAGGTGCGCAGGGCGCCGTCGACTGCGGGACCGCGGGTGCCGGGGTCCAGGTCGATGCCACCGCGCCGGGCGAGCTCCTGGTCGGGGACGAAGTCGCCGGTGAACACGACGGTGTCGCAGGGCAGTACGGCCGTACGGCCCGCCCGGTGCCGCACCCGGACGCCCGACAGCCGTCCGTGGCCGAGGAGTTCGACGACCGTCGTGTCGGTCAGGAGGGGAACTCGGTGGCGGAGTCGGGCTGTTCGGGCGCGGACGGGCGTGGTCTGGGGGTACGGCAACTCCGTGACCATGGCGACGACATCGGCTCCGGCCGCGGCCACGGTGTCGGCGGCGGCGTAGGAGACGTCTTCCGCGCCGACGACGACCGCTCGGCTGCCGATCCGCTGTCCGTGGAGGTGGACTGCCTGCTGGAGTTCGCCGGTCGTGAAGACGCCGGCGGGCCGGGTACCGGGTATCAACCGGGCGGCGCGGGGGCGTTCGCGGGCGCCGGTGGCCAGGACGATCGCGCGGGCGCGGAGGGTCTCGGGGCCGTCGGGGCTCACGGTGGTGAGCGACAGGGGGCCCGCCCAGTCGAGGGCGGTCACTCCCGTGCGGACGACCGCGCCCGCGCGTGCCGCCGCCGTGGTGAGCAGGCGGGCGTAGCCGGGGCCGGTGAGGGGATGCAGCCAGGTGCCGAAGCCGTCGTGGGCGCAGTGCCGTGGCACTCCGCCGGCCCGCAACTCTCGGTCCAGGACCTCTACTTGACCCACTCCGGCCACGGCCAGACGAGCGGCGACCGCGAGGCCGGCCGGGCCGGCGCCCACGACGAGGACATCGACGTCCCTCATATCGGGGCCCTCTCGATGATGGCGGTGAGCAGGCTGGCGCAGGCGCGACCGAGAAGCGGGCGCCGCCAAGTACGGAGGCCGATGCGCACGCGGCGCCTCGCCACTCCCCCAGTCTGCGGCTCACTTTCAAGCACCTCTACGCGGCCCGCACCGGCCACAGCCAGGCGAGCGGCGACGGCGAGTCCCGGGCATGCACCCAGGACATCGACGTCCCTCATGCGCGGTCTCCCTCGACAGTGGCGGTGAGCACTCCCCCGGCGCCCGCGGCCGCAAGGCCGACGGCGGCCTGACCCGCGTTCATGCCGTGCACCGCGAAGTTCTCCCTCACCCTCGCGCTCCCTCGAACAACGCCCGTACCGCCGCCCCGCAGTGGAAGCCCTGGCAGCGCCCCGAGCGGGCCCGGGTGCGGCGGCGCAGGCCGTCCACCGTGTGGGGCGGGATCGTGCTCGTGAGGGCGTCGCGGATCTCGCCGCGGGAGACGCGCTCGCAGTGGCAGACGAGGGTGCCGTACTCGGGGTCCTCGGCAATGAGTTCGGGGCGTTGGTAGGGGCGGGGGAACGCCTCGCCGAGGTTGGGCATGTGGATCGAGGCCAGGTCGCGGGGTGGGGTCAACTCCAGGCCGGTGTCGGCCAGTAGCGCGGTGACGTGGTCCGCGATGGCGAGGGAGGCGGTGAGGCCGGTGGAGCGGATGCCGCCGACGGTGACGGTGGCCTGTTCGGGGTGGGCGAGGATGCGGTAGTCCTCGTGCTCGGTGGCGGCACGCAGTCCGGCGTAGACGGCGGTGACCTCCTCTTCGAGCAGTTCGGGCAGGATGCGGCGGCCCTGTTCACGCAGGCGGGTCAGGGCGTCGGCGGTGGACCCGGTGGCGCGCTTGTCGTGCAGGTTCTCGGCGGTGGGGCCGAGCAGGACGTTGCCGTAGACGGTGGGGGCGACCAGGACGCCTTTGCCGAGGGCCGTGGGCACGGGCAGCAGGATGTGCCGGACCAGGGCTCGCGCGAACTTGTCGAAGACGAGGAGCTGGCCGCGGCGCGAGGTGACCGTGAAGTCGTCGTGACCGAGCTGTCGGTCGAGGGTGTCGGCGTGCAGCCCGGCCGCGTTGACGAGCCGGCGGGCGCGCAGGGGGCCGCGGGTGGTGCCGAGACGATGGACGCCGTCCTCCCGATCGGCCTTCGTCACCCGGGAGTTGAGGTGCAGGTCGACTCCGTGCCGGACCGCCTGGGTGGCGTACGCCAGAGCCGTCGTCCAGGGGCAGATGATGCTCTCGCCGGGGATGTGCAGGGCACCGAGGGCGCCGGGGCCCAAGTGCGGTTCCCGTGCGTAGAGTTCGGCGGGGCCCAGCTCGCGGGCGTCGGCGTACTCGTTGCGTTCGGCCTTCTGCGCCAAGCCCGGCAGCGCGGCGAGTTGGTCCTCGTCCCAGGCGACCAGCAGTGCGCCGACCGGTTCGACGGGGATGCCCGACTCGGCCGCGTAGAGGGCGAGTTGGCGGGATCCCTCCCGGACGAGTCGCGCCTCCAGCGAGCCGGGGATCGCGTCGAACCCGGTGTGCAGGATCGCGGTGTTGGCCTTCGAGGTGCCCTGGCCGACGTCGTCCTGGGCCTCGACGAGGGCGATGCGGAGGTCCGCGTGGCGGGCCAGTCGGCGGGCGATCGCGCAGCCGACGACTCCGGCGCCGACGATCGCGACGTCGTACACGGTCCGGGGCAGGAGCCCGCTCGCGGTGACCGTCACGTGGGGGCCCGGTCCAGCAGGGCGGCTACCTCGCGGCGGAAGCCGGCCAGGCGTTCGGCGGCCTCGTCGGCGGTGATGCGCGGCTCGTAGACGGCGGCCGGCTTCCAGTCCGGCAGTGCGTCGTCGACGGTGAGCCCGGGCTGTGCACCGAGGCGGGCGAGGGTGCCGACGCCGAGCGCGGTGGCGTCGGGCAGGGCGGACACCTCGACGGGGCGTTGCAGCAGGTCGGCCTGGGTCTGCATGAGCAGGGCCGAGCGGGTCAGGCCGCCGTCGACGCGCAGTTCCTCAAGGGGTCGCCCGAGGTCGGTGGCGGCCGCCTCGGCGAGTTCGACGACCTGGGCGGCGAGGCCTTCGCACAGGGCGCGCACCAGGTGCCCCGGGCCGGTGTCGAGGCCGAGTCCGGTGAGCGAGCCGCGCAGGTCGCCGCGCCACCAGGGGGCGGCGAGCCCGGCGAGGGCCGGTACGAAGGTGACGCCACCGCTGTCGGGCACGGCGCCGCCGACCGCGTCCAGGTTGCCCGCGCCCTTGATCACGCCGAGGTCGGTGAGCCAGCGCACGGCGGACGCGGCCGTGTAGACCTGGCCGTCGAGGCAGTAGTCGGTACGTCCGGCGAGCCGCCAGGCGACACAGCTGACCAGTCCGGAGGTGCCGTGCCGTGGTGCGTCACCGGTGTGGGCGAGGAGGAACGCGCCCGTGCCGTAGGTGCACTTGGCGCTGCCGGGAGCGGTGACGCGCTGGGCGAGCAGGGCGGCCTGCTGGTCGACGGCGAGGCCGGTGAGCGGCAGCTCCGGCCCCAACTCGCGGGTGATGCCGACCTGTTGGGCGTTGTCGACGATCTCGGGGAGCCGTTCGTCGGACAGCCCGTAGAGATCCAGGGCGCGCGGTGACCACCGCACGCGGTCGAGGTCGAGGAGTTGGGTGCGGCCTGCGGTGGCGGCGTCGGTGACGAAGGCGCCGGTGAGACGGTGCACGAGCCAGGTGTCACTGGTGGTGACGACGCCCTCGCGGGTGAGGTGGCGGCGGATCCAGGCCATCTTGGGGGCGGCGAAGTACGGGTCCAGGGGCAGGCCGGTCAGGGCGCGCAACTCGTCCGCGTGCGGGGCGAGTTCGGCGCAGACCGTCTCGGCGCGGCGGTCCTGCCAGACCAGCGCGTCGGTGAGCGGACGGCCGGTGTCCGGGTCCCAGGCAAGGACGGTCTCGCCCTGGTTGGCCAGGCCGAGGGCGACGACGGGTTCGCGGGCCTCCGCGAGGGCGCGGGAGCCGGCGTCGAGCACCGAGCGGTACAGCTCCTCCGGGTCGACCTCCACCAGGCCGCCGGGGAGATGGCGGGGGTGCACCGCGGCGAACCCGGTGCCGATGACGCCGCGTTCGGGGCACAGGACCAGCGCCTTGGTGCCGGACGTGCCCTGGTCGACGGCGAGTACCGCACCTGTCATCGCTGCGTCTCCCAACGAAATCTCCTGTCCCGACGAAATCCCTTGAAAATCCCGAAAAGACAGAACGCTCGAAATCCCGAACCCTGCGGCTCCCCCGACCCGACTCCTCCGACTCGACTCCCCGACTCGACTCCCCCGGCGATCACTGCGCGCCAGACTGCCGCCGCGCCGCCTGTCACGTCAAGCAATGCTGACGGCTGGTCAACTCCCTCTGGACACACGGGTATACGCCAGCATCAGGGAAACCGGTGGAGCGACGGGACCCGCACCCCTACAGTGGCGGCCGTCCGATCGCACACTCTTCGATCGCCGCCCGCAGGAGGGCTGTTTGTTACTCCACTCCGCCAGGCCCCGCCCCCACCACGGGGCGGGCGGCTGAATGGCCCGAGAAGGAGCACGTCCCACCTACGACCCCGCAGGGCACGACCCGGCGCTGCGCGCCGCCCTCCAGGACCTGCGCACCGGACGCTGGATGTCCATGCGCGCCCTGCTCGCCGACACCACCACGTGGTGGCGGTGGACGCAGCGCACCCAGGTGCTCGCCACCGCGGCGGCCGGCACCGACATCGTGCGGGCCTGGCTCGACGAGGAACCGCACAGCGTCCCGGCCCTGGTCATGCACGCCCGGGTCGCCGTGGAGCGCGCGCTGCGGGCGCACCGGGAGGAACACAGCCGCACCCGTGAACTGTGGCGGGAGGCCTGGCAGTCGTGCGACGCGGCGGCCCGCGCCGCACCGCAGGACCCGGTCCCCTGGGTCTGTCTGCTGGCCCTCGCCCCGCTCGACCGCGAGCAGTCACGGCCCGAGCACCGGGTGGCGCCGCCCGAGGCGATGCTGCCGCCGGGGCCGTGGGGTCTGCTGGCGGAGGCCGGCAAGCGGGACCCGTACAACCGCGAGGCGTACCACCGCGTGCTGCAGTTCCTGTACGCGCGCGGTCGCGCCGGACGGCTCGCGGAGGCGACCGGGTTCGCCCAGTGGGCCGCGGACACGGCACCGCCGGGTTCCGCGCTGCACGTCCTGCCGCTGTACGTACGCGTCGAGCGCTATCGCCGCACCGGCGCCCGCGATGCCGCGCTCGATCTGCACTGGGTCGCCGAGGACGCCGGCCGTGAGAACCGGCAGGCGCTGCACTCCTGGTTCGAGGTCACCCGCAGCGACGAGCGCTCGCCGCTCGACCTCAACCATCTCGCCCACGCCCTGTGGGGCGCGCTCCAATTCCCGGACGCGGCCCGGGTGTTCGACGCGCTCGGCCCGTACTGGACGCCCGTCCCCTGGATCCACCGCGCCACCGACCCCGGCGACCGCGCCCAGGCACTGGAGGTCTTCCTCCAGGCCCGGACGCGCAGTTCGACGGCGCGCAAGCAGTCCTGACCGTCCTCTCCCCCGGAGGTTTCCGCATGTCGAGCACGAGCAGCAGTCCCCACCCGCACCGTGCCCACCCCCACGACGAGGAGGAGCGTCTGCGCGAACTCGGCTACCGGCCGGTGCTCGCCCGCCGGATGGGCGGCTTCGGCAACTTCGCGATCAGCTTCTCGGTGATCTCGATCCTGTCCGGCTGCATGACCCTGTACGGCTTCGGCATGGGCGCCGGCGGCCCCGCCGTGATGCTGTGGGGCTGGGCGGGCGTAGGCCTGTTCGTGCTGTGCGTGGGGCTCGCGCTGGCCGAGGTCACCAGCGCGTACCCGACCTCCGGCGCCCTGTACTACATGGCCGACCGGCTCGGCGGCCGGCGCTGGGGCTGGTACACGGGGTGGCTGAATCTGCTCGGTCTGTTAGGTGCGATCGCCGGTATCGACTACGGGGCCGCCCTGTTCACGGGCGCGTTCGCCAGCATCCAGTGGGGATTCGAGCCCACGCCCGGCAAGACCATGCTGATCTTCGTGGCGATCCTGCTGCTGCACGGCGTGCTGAACCTCTTCGGGGTCCGGCTGGTCAGCGTGCTCAACTCGATCAGCGTGTGGTGGCACCTGGCCGGAGTCGCCGCCATCGTCGGCGCGTTGGCGATCGTCCCCGACCACCACCAGTCGCCGTCCTTCGTGTTCACCGAGTTCGTGAACGACACCGGCTGGTCCAACCCGATCTACGTGGCCGCGATCGGCCTTCTCCTCGCCCAGTACACCTTCTCCGGCTACGACGCCTCGGCCCATCTCTCCGAGGAGACCTCCAACGCCTCGGTGTCCGCGGCGAAGGGGATCGTGCGGTCCATCTGGGTGTCCTGGATAGCGGGCTTCGTGCTGCTCGCGGGGCTCACCTTCGCCATCCAGGACTACGCCGCCACCCGGGCCAGCGACACCGGGGTGCCGCCCGCGCAGATCCTGCTCGACGGTCTGGGCACCGACGGCGCGAGCGCGCTGCTGCTCGTGGTGATCGTGGCCCAACTCTTCTGCGGCAACGCCGAAGTGGCCGCCGCCAGCCGCATGGTGTTCGCCTTCAGCCGGGACGGGGCCCTGCCCGGCTCCGGTCTGTGGCGCAAGGTCAGCACGCGCACCCAGACACCGGTGGCAGCCGTCTGGCTTGCCGTGGTGGTGGCCGGCCTGCTCGCGCTGCCGTCCCTGTACTCGGCGACGGCATACGGCGCCGTCACCGCCATCAACGTCATCGGCATCACCCCGGCGTACGCCATCCCCATCCTGCTGCGGCTGCGCGCGGGCGACCGATTCACGCCCGGACCCTGGCAGTTGGGCCGGTGGAGCAAACCGGTCGGCTGGGTCGCGGTGGTGTGGGTGGCCTGCGTGACGGTGCTGTTCTGCCTGCCGCAGTCCTCGCCGGTGACGGTCGACTCGATGAACTACGCGTCCGTCGCGCTCGCCGTCGTACTCGTCCTCGCCACGGTGTGGTGGTATGTCGCCCGCCGTTCGTACGGAACGCCCAGGACGGCAGCGTACGGATCGGACCACGAGCAGGCCGAACTCGCGGAGGGCATTGTCTGATCCGCGCTGGTCAGGTACGAACTGCTGTGCGGGATAGGGCACGATGAACGCTCGCACTTCCCGTATCGAGCAGGTGGCAACGTGACGACACTTCACATCCGGTTCCCGGCGGCAACGCGCGCCGCGCACGCGCTGGTCGGAGGTGACCGGTGACCCGAGGGCTCACCCTGGACGACTGGGTCCATGCCGGAATCGCCCTGGGCGCCGGTCTGTTGGCCGCGTTCCTGTTGCGCATGCTGCTGCGCTGGCTCGGCCGGCACGCCGACCGGACCCGCTGGAGTGGCGACGACGTCATCGTGGAGGCGCTGCGCACGGTCGTGCCGTGGGCCGCGTTCCTCGGTGGCGTCGCGTCGGCGGGCGCCGCGCTGCCGTTGACGAGGTCGGTCCAGCACCACGTCAATCAGACGCTGACCGTGGTGCTGATCTTCGTCGTCACGCTGGCGTCGGCCCGGGTGATCGCCGGCCTGGTGCGGGCCGTCACCCAGTCCCGTTCCGGGGTCGCCGGGTCGGCCACGATCTTCGTGAACATCACCCGGGTGCTGGTCCTGGCCATCGGCTTCCTGGTGGTCCTGCAGACGCTCGGCATCTCGATAGCCCCGATGCTCACCGCCCTGGGCGTCGGCGGTCTGGCGGTCGCGCTCGCCCTCCAGGACACCCTGGCGAACCTCTTCGCGGGCATCCACATCCTCGCCTCCAAGACCGTGCAGCCCGGCGACTACATCAAGCTGAGCAGCGGCGAGGAGGGCTATGTCGAGGACATCAACTGGCGTCAGACGACGGTCCGGGCGCTGTCCAACAACCTGGTCGTGATCCCCAACGGGCAGCTCGCCAAGACGAACATGACCAACTTCATGCGTCCCGAGCAGGACCTGACGATCCTGGTCCAGGTCGGGGTCGGCTACGACAGCGACCTGGAGCACGTCGAGCGCGTGACCCTGGAGGTCATCGCGGACGTGATGACCGGGATCACCGGCGCGCTGCCCGAGCATGAACCGGCGGTGCGGTTCCACACCTTCGGCGACTCCCGGATCGGCTGCACGGTGATCCTGGGCGTCGGCGAGTTCAGCGACCAGTTCCGCATCAAGCACGAGTTCATCAAGCAGCTGCACCGGCGCTACCGCGAGGAGGGCATCCGGATCCCGGCGCCCACGCGGACCGTGGCGCTGCAGCAGGGCTCGCTGTCGATTCCGCAGCAGCGCAGTCCGGAAGAGGTGGGCGACATGACTGCCGCCCACCCCGAATGAGCTAAGTGACCTACAGGGTCGCCGAGTTGTCGTGGTGCCCGCTCGTCCGCCTGCGCGGCGCGAGCGAGGAACTCGCGGGCGTGACCGTCCAGTCCGGGTGACCGGGCATCCGGGGGGTCTTCGTGCCGTAGAGCCAGTCGCGCAGGAAGCCCGACAGGTCCTGGCCGGAGACCTCCGAGGCGACGGCGATGTAGTCGTCCGTCGTCGCCGAGGAGTTGCGGAAGCGGGCCAGGAACGTGGACTCGATGTTCGCGAAGACGCTCTCGCCGACCAAGTTGCGCAGGGCGTACAGCACCAGCACACCGCCGAGGTAGCGCTGGTTGTCGAACAGGTTGGCCTCGTTGGGCGCGGCCACCGGACCGGAGTCACGGCGCCACTGGTCGCCGAGCGCGTAGGTGTTCTTCATGCGGGCTTCCATCGTGGTCAGACCGATGGAGTCGGCCCAGCCGCGCTCGTAGCGGTACAGCAGCCCGTAGAAGTCGGCGTGACCCTCGTTCAGCCACAGGTCGGCCCAGGAGCCGGGGCTGACCAGGTTGCCGAACCAGGAGTGGACCAGCTCGTGCATCATGTGCGAGCCGATGCTCTTCTCCGGCTGGAGCAGGAAGTTCGGCTTGTACAGGGTGAGGGTCTGCGTCTCCAGGCCGGTGAAGTCGAAGGCGTCCCCCTTGTCGGTGTTGGCCGGCAGCAGTCCGTACGTCTCGAACGGGAAGGCGCCCAGGCGCGCTTCCAGCCACTGGACCAGGTTCGGGGTGAGCGCGAGCGCCGGCTCCAGGGCGGCGGCGCGGGCGGCCGGGACGACATCGCGCAGCGGCAGCCCGTTCGGGCCCTGCCGGTCCTTGATCACGTAGTCGCCGACGGTGATCTGCGCCAGCTCGGTGGCCATCGGCTCACGGGACTTGTACGAGTACGCGGTGCGGCCGTCGGCCAGCGTCTCGGTGCCGGTGAGCAGGCCGTTGGCGACACCGCGCGTTCCCGCTGGGGCCGTGACGCGGAAGGTGAAGTCCGCCTTGTCCGACGGGTGGTCGTTGCACGGGAAGACGGTGTGCGCCGAGTTGGGCTGCGGGCAGATCGCGAACCCGTCCGGCGTGACGACCCACGCGGTGTGCGCGAGGGCGCGGGCCGGGTCGGCGCCGTACTCGACGCAGACCGTCGTGCGGGCCTTCGCGGGCAGCGGGCGGGCGGGGGTGATCCGCAGCTTCTCGCCCACCTGCTCGAACGTGGCGGCCCGGCCGCTGACGCGGACGGCGCGTATGTCCAGGCCCAGGGCGTCCAGGGAGAGCCGGGTGAGGGCCTGGGTGGTGGTTATCTTCAGGGTCGCCTCGCCGTCGACCAGCTTCGTGGTCGCGTCGTAGGCGAGGTCGAGGTGGTAGGCGGAGACCCGGTAGCCGGCGTTGCCGAGGCTCGGGTAGACGGAGTCCCCCAACGTCTCGGCCCCGGGCGTGCCCCCGCCCTTGGTGCCCCCGTCCATGGTGGCCGCGGAAGCCTGCGAGCCGATGGTCAGGGCTGCGGCGGTGCCGATCAGGGCGGCAGCCGGGGCCGTCACTCTGGTGCGATATCTCATGATCCGCTTTCGCTCGGGCGGCCGGGTGGTCGGTCCGGCCGTCGGATGAGTCGTGCGCTGGCGCCGCACGAGCCGGGTCGTCCAACCCGAGTCGTGCGATCACCCCTCTATGACTCCAAGATCGTGCGCGGAGGTTGCATCGCGAGAGCAGGATGTTGTCCGGAAGCCGGAAGCACGATGTCGTCCGGAGGCAGGGCGCGGGATGTTGTCCGGAAGTCCCGACGGACCGCTGTCGAGCCGACCTCGGTCACGAGATATCTTGATGTCGAGCAATGTTGCAGACGTGGAGCGGAGCACCCGGTGACTGACTCGACCATCTTCTATACGCACACTGACGAGGCCCCGGCCCTGGCAACGTATTCCTTCCTGCCGGTGGTCCAGGCGTACGCCTCGCAGGCGGGGGTCGCCGTGGAGACGCGGGACATCTCGCTGGCCGGGCGGATCATCGCCCTGTTCCCGGAGTACCTGACCGAGGACCAGCGGATCCCGGACGCCCTCCATGAGCTCGGAGAGCTGGCCAAGACGCCCGAGGCCAACATCATCAAGCTGCCGAACATCTCGGCGTCCATTCCGCAGCTCAAGGCCGCCGTGGCCGAGCTGCAGGGCCAGGGTTACGCGCTGCCGGACTACCCGGACGACCCCAAGACCGACGAGGAGCGGGACATCCAGTCCCGCTACGACAAGGTTAAGGGCTCCGCGGTGAACCCGGTGCTGCGCGAGGGCAACTCCGACCGGCGCGCCCCCGCCTCGGTCAAGAACTACGCCAAGACCCACCCGCACCGCATGGGCGCCTGGACCCCCGAGTCCAAGACCAACGTGGCGACGATGGGTGTGGACGACTTCCGCTCCACCGAGAAGTCCGCGGTGATCTCCGAGGCGGGCTCGCTGCGGATCGAGCTGGTCGGCGACGACGGCTCCACCACGGTGCTGCGCGAGTCGGTACCGGTCCTCGCGGACGAGGTCGTCGACGCGTCCGTGCTGCATGTGGCGCCGCTGCGCGAGTTCCTCACCGCGCAGATCGCCCGCGCCAAGGCCGAGGACGTGCTGTTCTCCGTGCACCTCAAGGCCACGATGATGAAGGTCTCCGACCCGATCATCTTCGGTCACGTGGTGCGCGCCTTCTTCCCGAAGACCTTCGCCGCGTACGGCGAGACGCTCGCCGCGGCCGGCCTGACCCCGAACGACGGTCTGGGCGGCATCTACAAGGGCCTGGAGGCGCTGCCCGAGGGCGCCGCGATCAAGGCCTCCTTCGACGCCGAGCTCGCCGAGGGCCCGGCCCTCGCCATGGTCGACTCCGACAAGGGCATCACCAACCTGCACGTGCCGTCCGACGTCATCGTCGACGCCTCGATGCCGGCCATGATCCGCACCTCCGGCCACATGTGGGGCCCGGACGGCGCCGAGGCCGACACCCTCGCGGTGCTCCCGGACTCCTCGTACTCCGGCGTCTACCAGGTCGTCATCGACGACTGCCGTGCCAACGGCGCGTACGACCCGTCGACGATGGGCTCGGTCCCCAACGTCGGCCTGATGGCGCAGAAGGCCGAGGAGTACGGCAGCCACGACAAGACCTTCGAGATCCCGACCACCGGCACGGTCCGTCTCGTCGACCAGGCCGGCAACGTGGTGATCGAGCAGACCGTCTCGGCCGGCGACATCTTCCGCGCCTGCCAGACCAAGGACGCGCCGATCAAGGACTGGGTGAAGCTGGCCGTCACCCGCGCCCGCGCCACCGGCAGCCCGGCCGTCTTCTGGCTGGACGAGACCCGCGCGCACGACGCCAACCTGATCGCCAAGGTCAACGCCTACCTGCCGGAGCACGACACCGAGGGCCTGGACATCCGGATCCTCAACCCGGTCGAGGCGACCAAGCTGTCGGTGGAGCGCATCCGCCGCGGCGAGGACACCATCTCCGTCACCGGCAACGTGCTGCGCGACTACCTGACCGACCTCTTCCCGATCCTGGAGCTGGGCACCAGCGCCAAGATGCTGTCGGTGGTCCCGCTGATGGCGGGCGGCGGCCTGTTCGAGACGGGCGCCGGCGGCTCCGCGCCCAAGCACGTCCAGCAGCTGGTCAAGGAGGACTACCTGCGCTGGGACTCGCTCGGCGAGTTCTTCGCGCTGGTCCCCTCCCTTGAGCAGTACGCCGAGTTCACGGGCAACGCGCGGGCCAAGGTCCTCGCCGACACCCTCGACCGCGCCACGGCGACCTTCCTCAACGAGGACAAGTCCCCGACCCGTCGCGTCGGCGGCATCGACAACCGCGGCAGCCACTTCTTCCTCTCCCTGTACTGGGTCGCGAAGCCCGCGAAGTCGATCTCTATGTAGTGGTCCATGCGGACGTTCGTG
>NZ_JBSFLV010000182.1:0-17263 GCF_053599215.1 Streptomyces sp. NPDC001002
TGTACCTCGCGGTCATGGAGCAGCTCACGCAGGATCTGGTGGCCCAGGTCGAGGGATCCCGTCCGGGCAGCGCGCGTCGATGACTCGGGGTGGTGGCCCGGGCTAGTGGTGACCCCCGCGTCGCCCCGCCAACCGCTGAACCGCCCTGATCAGCGTGTCCACCTCCTCGTGCGTGTTGTAGAAGGCGAACGACGGACGGACCGTGGCCTCCAGGCCGTAGCGGCGCAGGATCGGCTGTGCGCAGTGGTGGCCCGAACGCACCGCGATTCCCTCCTCGTTGAGGGCGGTGCCGACCTCGGCGGGCTCGTAGCCGTCCAGGACGAAGGACGCGATGCTCGCCTTGTCGGGGGCCGTGCCGATCAGCCGGAGTCCGGGTACCCCGCGCAGACCGTCCGTGGCGTGTTCGAGCAGGGTGTGCTCGTACGCGGCGATGTTCGGCAGGCCGATGCGCTCGACGTAGTCGATGGCCGCGGCGAGGCCCACCGCGTCGGCGATGTTGCCGGTGCCGGCCTCGAAGCGGCCCGGCGGGGGCTGGTAGCTGGACTTCTCGAAGGTGACGTCGGTGATCATGTTGCCGCCGCCCTCCCACGGAGGCATGTCCTCAAGGACCTCGCGCTTGGCGTAGAGCACGCCGATCCCGGTCGGGCCGAACAGCTTGTGCCCGGAGAAGACCAGGAAGTCCGCGTCCAGCACCGTGACGTCGATCGGCAGATGCGGGACGGACTGCGCCGCGTCGATGAGGACCCGTGCGCCGGCCCGGTGCGCGCTCGCGATGATCTGCTCGACCGGTACGACGGTGCCGAGCGCGTTGGAGAGTTGGGTGACCGCGACCAGTTTGGTGCGGTCGGACAGCAGCGCGGTGTACTCGTCGAGCAGCACCTGCCCGTCGTCGTCGACCGGGATCACCTTGATCACCGCACCGGTCTGCTGCGCGATCATCTGCCAGGGCACGATGTTGGCGTGGTGCTCCAGGTGGGAGAGCACGATCTCGTCGCCCGCGCGGAGGTTCTTGGGGCCCCATGCCTTGGCGACCAGGTTGATCGCCTCGGTGGTGCCCCGCACGAACACGATCTCCTCGGCGGAACCCGCCCCGACGAACCGGGCGACGGTCTTCCTGGCGCCCTCGTACGCGTCCGTCGCCCGCGCCGCCAACTCGTGTGCCGCGCGGTGGATGTTGGAGTTCTCCCGCGAGTAGAACTCGGCCAGCCGGTCGATCACCGCCTGCGGTTTCTGCGTGGTCGCGGCGTTGTCCAGCCAGATCAGCGGACGCCCGTTGACCAGCTCGGACAGGATCGGGAAGTCCCGCCGCACCGCGTGCACGTCGAACGCCGGGTGCGGGTCGAGCGGCAGCCCCTCGGGGGCACCGGGCGCGTCGGGCACGCCAGGTGCGCCGGGTTCGCGGAGGAAGTAGTACGGCGTCGTCGTGGCCGTCGCCGGCCCGGGCTCGAAGAGGGGCGGGAGGGGCGGCAGCCCCAGGTGCCCGAAGCCGGGCAGCTCCGGCGGCTGAGCGGGGAAGCCGGGTGCCTCGGTGAGGAAGTAGTACGGCCCGGCGGCCGGGAGTTGGGCCGGCGGGGACGGTGAGGTGACCGGCGGCGGACCGGAGGGCCCGGCGGGGGCGGGGGTCACCGGCGTGACCGGCAGCTCCGGGGTGGGTCCGGCGAGGCCGGGCGCGCTCGCCGCGAACGTGGCCGGAGCGCTGGTCGGGGGCGGCCCGGAGGGCGGGCTCATCCCGGCGGTCGGCGCGGGCGGGGGCGGGTCGGCGGACGGCAGACCGGTGGGCGCGGGCCACTCCGACTGCACCGGCAGGCCGGTCGGCGTGGGCCACTCCGACTGCACCGGCAGGCCGGTCGGCGTCGGCCACTCCGACTGGATCGGCAGGCCGGTCGGCGTCGGCCATTCCGTCGGGGCCGGTGCCCCTTGCGGGTGGCCGTCGAGGACCGGGGCCGGGGCGGGGTGGCCGTCGGGAACCGGCGTCTCCATGGCCGTACCCGTGTCGGCGCCGTTGTCCGTACCCATGTCGGCGCCCATGTCCGTCGGCTGCCCGGGGAGAGCTCGGAAGAACTCCCCGGCCAGCCTGCTCAGCGTCTCCTCGTCCGGCAGCCACGCCGGGGCGGATCCGTTATCGGTGGGTGAGGGCGTGGTCATGGCTACCGGTAACTCGGGGCGTAGTCATGGAACTTGTCCACCTCGACGTCGTCGAGCACCGCGAGCGCGTCCTCGGTGAGCACCGCGAGGGAGCAGTACAGGGAGATCAGATAGGAGGCGATGGCGCTGCGGTCGATCTGCATGAAGCGGACCGAGAGACCCATCCCCTGCTCTCCCGAGAGTCCGGGCTGGAAGAGTCCGACCACGCCCTGGCGCGACTCACCGGTGCGCAGCAGCAGGAACTTGGTCTTTCCGTTCTCCAGCGGGACCTTGTCCGAGGGGATGATCGGCAGTCCGCGCCAGGTGATGAACTGCGAGCCGAACATGCTCACCGTGGCCGGCGGCACACCGCGCCGGGTGCACTCCCTGCCGAACGCGGCGATGCCCTCCGGGTGGGTGAGGAAGAAGGCCGGCTGCTTCCACACCTTGGTGATGAGGGCGTCCAGATCGTCCGGCGTCGGCGGCCCGCCCAGCGTGGTGATGCGCTGCCCGTCCGCGACGCTGGCGAGCATCCCGTAGTCCGGGCTGTTGATCAGTTCGCCCTCCTGGTGCTCCTTCACCGCCTCGATGGTCAGCCGCAGCTGCTGTGCGGTCTGGTTGTGCGGGCTGGAGTACAGGTCGGCGATCCGGGTGTGCAGGTCCAGGACCGTCTGAACGGCCTTGAGCCGGTACTCCCGGGGCTCCTGCGAGTAGTCGACGAAGGTGTCGGGCAGCGGGGACTCGTCGTAGTTGTCGCACTCGATGCGTACCGACTCGGGGTGGACGACCTTGTTCACCCGGTAGATACCGGCCTCGACCGGCACCCAGGACATCAGGTGGACCAGCCAGCGAGGCGTGATCGACGTCATCTGCGGGACGGTCTTGGTGGCGTTCGCCAGGGTCCGTGCCGCGCGGTCGCCCACCGACATCGAACGCGACGGTGGATTCACAGCAGTGGTGGTCATACAGCGTCTCCTTCCGCTTCCGCGCCCGGAGCCGGGCACGCGTGAGAGGTGAGATCACCGACGGGGATACGTACGGAAACGTACAGATACGTAACAGCACATACAGATACGTACGGGACGGGATACGTACAAGACAGATGCGGTCGAACTCACTCGCACCCACTATCGATTCACCCTCGCAGCGGGCCCGGTAACGGTCCAATGCGTGTTTTCGAGGCTTTCATCGACGCGGGCTATCATTCGCGCATGATCGACCTGAGTCGGCTGCGCGTGCTGGTCGCCGTCGCCCGTGAGGGGTCGATCACGGCGGCCGCGGAGTCGCTGCACTACGCCCAGCCGTCGGTCAGCCATCAGCTCGCCAAGCTGGAGGCCGAGGTCGGCGTCCCGCTGTTGCAGCGGATGGGGCGCGGTATCCGGCTCACCGACGCGGGCCGGCTCCTCGTGGAGCGCGCCGAGTCGATTCTCGCGCAGGTCGAGTCGGTGCACGCCGAACTGGACGAGCTGGCCGGACTGCGCACCGGCCGGGTCCGACTGGCCGCCTTCCCTTCCGCGCTGGCCACGCTGGTGCCGCTCGCGGCGGCCCGTATCGCCGCCGACCATCCGGGCATCGAGCTCATCCTGCGCGAGGCCGAACCGCCGGACGCGCTCAGCGCCCTGCGCAACAACGACGTCGACGTGGCGCTGATCTTCGAGCACGGCGACCCGCCCGCGCGCGACCGCCGCGACACGACCATGACACCGCTGCTCGAAGAGCCGCTGTACATGGTCACGCCGGTCGACCGCTCCTGGGACGGGCCCCGCGCGGAGCTGGCCACCTACGCGGAGACCCGCTGGATCGCCGGGTGCGAACGCTGCCGCGAGCATCTCGTCGCGGCCTGCGGACGGGCCGGGTTCACGCCGGTCGTCGAGTTCGAGACCGATGACTACGTCGCCGTACAGGCGCTCGTCGCGGCCGGTCTCGGCGTGAGCCTGCTGCCCGGCCTGACCCTCCTCGCCAACCGGCACCCCGGGGTCAGACTCGACCGGATCGCCGGCATGCGCCGACAGGTCGTGGCCGCGGTGCACGGCAAACCGCCCGCGTCCCAGCCCGCCCAGGTCCTCCTCGACGCCCTCAACGCGACGCTCTCCGCACCGGAATGGCCGACCTGATCGCTCAGCGGTGGACGCGCAGCACGTCCTCGTCGTGGGGATCGACGCCCACCTGATACCCGGCGGCCGTCAGGGTCTCCGTCCAGCGGCCCAACTCCGTTGCGGGATCGAGGACTTCCGGCGCACCGGGTTCACCGGGCTCGTCCGGCTCGTCGGCCTCGCAGAAGTACACCTCGTACGGTTCTCCGTCCCGGCCCGCGTCGACGACGAAGCCGTCGTCCCAGCGGTCGTGCTCACGGTGTCCGGCCAGGCGCAGTGCGTCGCGGACCGCGTCGGCGGGCGTCCCGGCGGCGACTCGATCGGGCGTGTCCAGCAGGGAGCGACCGGCCTCGACCGCCTTCAGGACCGCCCTGGTGTCCAGCTCCCGGAAGTCGGGGTCGAGGGCGCGCAGGGCCCGGGTCGAGCGCGTGCCGAGGCCCGGCAGGATCGTGCCCTGGAGGTCGCAGACGTACCCCGCCCAGCCGTTGACCTGGACCGTCGCCGGGTCCGCGACCCTGAGGAAGTTGCCGGCGATGCCCAACTCGGCGCGGAGGCCGCCGTGGAACTCGGTCAGGTGCTGGTCGGTCAGCACGACCTCGGCGCGGGTGTGTCCCTTGATGACGGTGCGGCCGTGGTTGTAGACGCCGGCGAGGGTCTGTGTGACGTCGAGGTCTCCCTCGACCAGGATCTCGCTGCCGGCCGTGGCGAGGTTCTTGGCCCGTAGGTCGCCGCGCACCAGGAGGAACGGGCCGAAGTCCCACTCCCAGTTGGTGATCCAGTCGGTGACGGTGAGGTCCCCGTCGACCACCACACCCAGGAACATGTCCGGCTGGGTCTTCGCCAGGCCGGACCAGGTGTCGAGGTGCGAGTAGTCGAGGGGCAGCTTCTCCAGGGTGGTGTCACCGTCGAGGACGACGACCCCGGCGTCGGCGTTCGCTCCGAGGTGGAACAGTGACCGGACGCCGAACCGCTCATCGGCCTCGTCCAGCGGGACCGCCCTCATGTGCCGCACGTCGTCGTTCCCTTCGCGGAGTCCGGTACTACGCGGATCATGCGCTGTTCAGGGCCGGTGGACCAGTCCCGGCACCACGAGCTCTTCGTCCAGCAGGTGCTGAACTTCCTGCGCGACTAGGGGTTTTCGGTTTCCGGAGGAACCGACCCCGGTCCGCGGGACCGGTGGAGGACTAAGGTGGAGCGAGGACGTCCCAGACCCCGGCGGCTCGTCGTAGACCGACACAGATGACCCGGGCAGCGGACCTCTCGTCCGTGGCCCGGCGCGTCCCCGGAGGGAATCGGGTGGGTCCGCCGACCTGTGCCACAGGCTGTCGGACCGGGCCCCGCTCCGCCTCCACGTCCGCTCCCGGATGGTCCTCCGAACCGAGGCGTCATGCCCTTCCCGCAGCTCACCGTCCACCGCCACGACCGCAGGAAGCGGGCCCTGATCACGCTGGCCGGCGAGATCGACCTGACCTCGGCCCCACTGGTGCGCACGGCCCTCGCGCAATGTCGGCGCGAGGGCGTCCACACCCTCGACATCGACCTCACCGCCGTCACCTTCTGCGACTGCAGCGGCCTGAACGTCTTCCTGTACGCCGCCCAGGGGGTCACCGCGGCGGGCGGGGCCCTGCGGCTGCACCACCCGCCGCCCACCCTAAGCCTGATCCTCCACCTCACCGGCTCCGGATTCCTGGTCCCCGGCGAGGAGTTCGGGCCACCGGCGCCCGTCCTCTCGGGCGACCCGCGGTGACGGAGCGGGAGGCGCCCGCGCACGACGCCCGGTGGCCGGGGTGAGGTCCGCCCGACGGTCGGCCCGCATCCACCTGCTGGTCGCCGAGCAGGCCGCCCGTCGCGGCGGCCGGGTCGGTGTGGTGGACGTGTGCGCCGCTGCCGTGGCCGCGCTCCCGGTCGGCGGGGCCGGGCTTTCCGCCATGTCCCGGACCGCCGGCAGCCATCCGCTGTGCAGCACCGACACCGTCAGCGAGCAGCTGGAGGAACTCCAGCTCACCTTGGGCGAAGGACCCTGTCTCGAAGCCTTCGCGCGGGGCTCGGCCGTCCTCACCCCCGATCTGCTCGTCGGCCGGCTCCAGGACCGGTGGAGCGTGTTCACCGACGCGGCCCTGGCGGCCGGAGCGCGCGCGGTGTTCGCGCTGCCGCTGCGGATCGGCGCGATCAGCCCGGGCGTCCTGGACCTGTACGCCGAGGTGCCGACCGTGCTGGACCCGGAGGAACTGGCCGACGCACTGGCCTTCGCCGACCTCGCGACCGTACTGCTGCTCGACACCCGGATCGACGGGACGGGTACGGCGAGCGGTGAACCGGCGGCCGGGGCGCCCGCGCCCGACCGGAACGTCGAGGACCTCGGCGGCTACCGGGCCGAGATCGACCAGGCCACCGGCATCCTCACCGTCCAGCTCGGTGTCGGCATCGACGAGGCCTTCGTACGACTGCGCGCGCACGCCTACATGCGGGGCCGCCGGCTCGCCGACGTGGCCGCGGACGTGGTCGCCCACCGGCTCCGTTTCTCCCCGGAGCAGGAGCCGACGGCGGAGCCCAACGTGGACCCTAGCGACGAGCAGCCCTGACTCCCGACTCCAACTGCCGTCAGCGGCGCGCCAGTTGGCGTTCGCCCGCCGCACCTGGCTGGTAGGCCAGACCGTAGTGCTTGAAGATCGCTTCCTCCGCCTCGGCCGGCAGCACGTCGTCCGTGCCGATCGACGGGGCCTGCTTCACCAGCGCCCGGGCGTAGCCGACCCGGACGTAGTCCGGCCCGACGGTCGCGTCGGCCAGCGGGACGAAGATCAGCCGGTGCCGGGTGGGCAGGCCGATCCGTACCGTCGCCATGGCCGGTTCGTCGGTCCTGGTGCTCACGTACACGGCCTCCAGCACGCCGATCTTGTGCGACTCCTCGTCCACGACGTCCCGGTCGCGCCACTCTCGGACATCCGCTGCGTGAATCATGGTGTTCCCCTTCCGAACGGTTCCTGACCGGGTACCCGCCCGCACCCTCGGTCCTCCGCGTACAGCCGCCGCAGCGCGCGCCGCAGGCCCCGCCGCATCAGGCGTGGGAGCGGCTCGCCCTCCCAGGCGGCGACCAGGGCCGCGGCCACGTCCTGGAGGTCGGTGTTGCACTGCCGGGCGACGTCCACGAGCAGGTTCCTGGCCGGTACGCGGCCGCAGGGGGCCAGGGCCATCACCATGCCGCAGGCCATGTCGACGTCCTGGCCGGCCCGGTCGTCGTCCGCCGGGGGCTCGGTCCGCGACCCCCACCAGCTCTTGGGAAGCATGGCTGTGCGCTGCACGTCATCCACCTCTCACGTTCTCCGGTCGTCGGCCGAGCGGCTCGCGGTCCGCCCGGTCGCGGCGCCCCTGTTCTTCCCGGTACCCCCTGAGATCGGAACCACCGCTCCGGACCGGCCTCGGTCCGCCGCCTCACGGGGCGGTCACGTCGGAGCTGTTGAGAGCGCCACCGCCGGACGGTACGGACGACGGCGAAGTCTCGGGCGTGGGGCTGGACTCGGGAGTGGAGCCCTGGCTGGAGCCGGAGCCTGAATCCGAACCGGAGTCGGACTCGGAGCCGGACCCGGTCTCCGGCGTCGCGCTCGCGTCCGGCGCGGCCGAACTGCCCGGCTGCGGCGTCGTATTGCCGGACGTGCCCGGGGTGAGGCTCGGCCTGGGCGTGGGGTGGGAGTCGCCGGCCGAGCCGCCGCCCACCGAAGTGCCCTTGCCCGGCTCGTTCTTGACCACGGCCGACACCGGCTTGCCCGCGATCAGCTCGACCGCGGTCACGGTGACCATGGCCAGCGCGAACACCAGGCCGGTGGCGAGGGCGTACTTCTTCCAGCCGAAGTTCTTCCAGGCGAAGTTCCTCCAGGCGAAGGCGCGGCGCCGGGAGCCGCCCCGATAGGTGGTGACCGTCTCGCCCGCGGGAGCCACGAAGGGCGGTTCATCGTCTCCGGCCGAGCCGGCGGGCGCGCCGACAGTCGAGCCGGTGGCCGAGCCGTCCGGCGGTAACGCGAACGCCGCCCGGGCGTCCGCGCGCGCCTGTGCCCGCTCCTCGGTCGGCGTTCTCGGCACCCCCACCAGCGGCACCCGGTTGCGGATCTCCTCCCCCGTCCGCCGGAAGGCGTGCGTGAAGACCGCCGCTCCGGTGGTGGCGCTGGCGCTGACCACGGCGGCGCCGATGATCGTCCCGGCCACCCCCAACAGGGAGGCCAGGAACGCCCCCACGACGGTCGCGAGCGCGCTCGCCGCCACCTGCACGGCGGTCAGGTCGAGCACTTTGCGCTTGGGCTCCTCTCCCCCTTCTTCGGTACGTGTCCCCTCCGCTTCCTCGCCGCGTTTCCTCACTGATTCATCACTGCGATTCCCCACCGATATATCCCTCAACATCCCTGATGGCACTTGGTGTTCGCGGGCGTCCATTGGTCCGATGGCGCCCGTCGGCTTCCATGGGTTGTCGTTGACGCCTGCCCGGTCGCCGGAGTTTCACCTGCACGCGATGGACACAACCGGTGGCTTTTCGGTCACACATGCCGGGCGACGACGCCCCGCCGCGCCCGGCCCGGGACTACGCTGGCCGCGACCAGAGGGTGTGCGCCATGAAGGAACAGCTGATGGCCCGGACGTTCGTCGAGCTGGCGGACAGTCTCGTCGCCGACTTCGACCTCGTGGACTTCCTGCGCCTGCTCACCGACCGCTGCGTGGACCTGCTCGACGCGAGCGCGGCGGGCGTCCTGCTCGCCGACCGCGACGGCGCCCTGCGCGTCATGGCCGCCTCCGACGAACGGGTCCGCCTGCTGGAGCTCTTCCAGCTCCAGAACCACGAAGGCCCCTGTCTGGACTGCTTCCACAGCGGGACCGCGGTCACCGTGCCCGACCTGCGCGCCGAGACCGACCGCTGGCCCCTGTTCACCGCCCAGGCCCGGCGCATCGGCTTCAACTCCGTGCAGGCGCTGCCCATGCGACTGCGCGACGAGGTCGTCGGCGCCCTCAACCTCTTCCACACCGGTCCGGTGGCCGTCGACCCCGCCGGCACCCCCTTCGCCCAGGCCCTCGCCGATGTCGCCACCATCAGCGTCCTTCAGCAGCGCACCACCGAGCGCAGCACGCTCCTGAACGAGCAGTTGCAGTCGGCCTTCACCAGCCGCGTCCTGATCGAGCAGGCCAAGGGCAAGCTCGCCGAACGCCGGCACACGGACATGGAACAGGCCTTCACCACCTTGCGGAGCTACGCCCGCTCCCACAACCGCCGGCTGTCCGACCTGGCTCGCGCCTTCATCGACGAGACCGAAGACCTCCCCGGACTCAGTCCGGCAGACTCCTGACCGGGATCTGCTCGCGGCGCCTTCGGGTCATGTCGTCCGCGGTCGCGCGCAGAGCGAGCCGACGCGGGTAGACGGCTTCGAGGAGCGGTCCCGTCATCGCGGTGGTCAGCAGGGCCATCACCACCATCAGCGAGTACAACCGCTCGTCCAGGATGCCGAGTTGGCGTCCGACGCTGAGGATGATCAGCTCGGTGAGGCCGCGGGTGTTCATCAGGACGGCCAGGGCGGCGGAGATACGGCGGTCGAGGCCGACGGCGAAGGCTCCCGCGTACGCGCCGACGAGCTTGCCGCCCGTCGCCACCAGCAGGATCAGCGCCAGTTGGCCGAGGTCGGACCAGCCGAGCCCGGACAGATCGACCTGGAGACCGGCGACCAGGAAGAACACCGGGAGCAGCAGCACGTTGTTGACCAGGCCGACCCGCTCGCGCAGGTCGGCACGGAGCCGCTCCGAGCCCGCGCGCGGGACGACGGCCCCGAAGAGGAACGCGCCGAAGATGAAGTGCAGCCCCATCCACTCGGTGGCCGCCCCGGACAGCAGCAGCCCGGCGAACACCGTGGCGAGCAGCACCGCGGACGGCTGCGCGGCGACCGCCGGCCGCTTCACCAGCCATCCGAGCAGCCGTCGTACGGGATGGAGCATGAGCAGCAGATACGGCAGGAAGAGCAGCGCCCGCTCGGGGTGGCCGCCCGGTGCGACGACGGCCACCACCACGGCGAGCAGCGACCAGGCCAGTACGTCGGCGACGGCGGCGCAGCACAGGGCGAGTGCGCCGAGCGGGGTGCGGTGCAGGTCGCGGTCGGTGAGGATCCGGGCGAGGACCGGGAACGCGGTGATGGACATGGCGACGCCCATGAAGAGCACGAACCCCGTGCGGTTGTCGCTGGGATGGCTGTGCAGCAGGTAGGCGCCGAGTGCCATGCCCAGACCGCACGGCAGCAGGAGCGAGGCGAGGGAGACCGAGGCGGCGATCCGGCCGGTGCCGCGGACCAGAGTGCGGTCGAACTCGAGTCCGACCAGGAACATGAAGACGGCGACCCCGACGTCGGCCAGCGCGGTGAGGAACGGCCTGATGTCGGCGGGCAGCAGCGCGTGGGTCAGGGCGCCGCCGAAGAGGGTCGGGCCGAGAAGAATGCCGGCCAGGATCTCGCCGATCACCGGAGGCTGTCCGCATCTGCGGGCCAACTGCCCGAGCAGCCCTGCCGCGATGATGACGACGGCAAGACCGGTCAGCAGGGCGGTGGCTTGGGAGGAGGTCATGGCGGAGCGGACTCCTTAGGCCGGGGGGCCACGGCGCCTGGGGGCGTTCAGCTGCCCACCCATTCGACCCGGGGCGCCGGTCCGCGCACCAGTCCGCACCCGACGAATCTGCCGATATGACGCATCTGCATAGCGGCGGCCCACCAGGTGGGGCATCATCAACTCCCGTCCCCCCATTCACACTTCAGGGAGCCCCCACATGCTCCGCGGCATAGATGTCAGCGCGTACCAGTCCGCCACCTACGACACGGACGGCCTCTCCTTCGTCTTCATCAAGGCGACCGAGGGCCGCAGTTACGTCAACCCGAGGCTCTCCGCCCAGACCACGCACGCCCGCGAGGCGGGCCTGGTCGCCGGCTTCTACCACTTCCTGTGGCCCGGCAACCTCACCGCCCAGGCCGAGTACTTCGTCAAACACGCCCCCGAGAAGGCGGGCGACATCCTCGCCGTCGACTGGGAGACGACCGGCGACGGCACCCGCGCGACCAACGCGGAGAAGGACAGCTTCATCCGCAAGGTGAAGGCACTTCGGCCGAACAATCGGGTGATCCTCTACACGAACCGCGACTTCTGGCTGAACGTCGACACGACCTCGTACGCCGGCGACGGCCTCTGGATAGCCGACTACGTCACCGCCGCCAAACCCCGCATCAAGGCCAAGTGGCGCTTCCACCAGTACACCAGCGACCCGCACGACAAGGACGTGGCCGACTTCGCCGACAAGGCCGCGCTGAAGAAGTGGGCCGCGAGCGCGTGACGGCTACCCCTCGCGCGTAGCGACCAGTTGAGTACGGAGCCGACGCGCGGGCGGATGTGCCATGTAGTCGTTCAGGACGTCGAACGTGCGAAGGGCGACCGGAAGAGCCTCGTACCAGGCGAGGCCGCGCCAATTGCACGTGGAGCAGAGCAGGGCCCGCACGCAATCACCACAGCTCCGACGGCCGGGACAACATCCATGATCGTGGTCGATGTGCATGGCTTTCGCCCCCGCGTCGGGAGCTCCACAAATGGCGCACCTCTTACCTTGGAACTCCAGGAGCAGGTCCACGAACTCTTTCGTCACCCTGTAGTTGCCAAGACGAACACGCTCGCTGTTGCACGGCTTGCAGTACGGCCGCGGCGGACCCGCTGAGGTGAGCGGTGAGAACTCCGATATGGGCTTGTGCTCGCCGCATCCGAGACACTCGACGATTCCGCGCTCGGCCATTTCACGGATGGCACCGTTGGCTCTCTTCGTCCCCAGCGGGGAGAGTGGCTTCCCGGCTCTGTGCTGCTGGTAGTGGCCTGTGCACAGTCTCCTGGCGCTCGCCGCTCGCGCACATCCGCCGAAGCCACACATGGGCTTCTCCGACACCACGCGAGCGGCACCGACCGGAACCAGACCTCCGCCCTTCCGTTGTTGTGCGTAGTGGGCCGGACAAAGGCCCCTCGTGAGCCGATGCTCGTCGGCAGTCCGACCACAGACCCACCCGTCCCCGCCCGCCCGGCACGTCCTCACTCCATCCCCCAACCACGTTGATCCGTACGGCACATCACCCGATCAACGAGGGGGTCGAACATGCGTCACGCAGACACACGCAATGTCGAAAGGCTCCGGATGGAGAAGGACCCGGCGCAGGCCCCTCAGCTCCGGAAGTCCGCCGGGCGTTCCGGGCTCGCCTCGGCCAGTGCCTTCGTGACCGCCTCGGTGTCTCCGCGCAGGCCGTAGACCGGGGTGCCCGGCTGCTGGTGCCAGGAGTCGTCGAGGCCGCCCGCGTCGACGGTGTCGAAGCCGAGTTCGTCGATGAGCGCCCGTACCTTCGCCTTGGCCGCCTCGTCGTCGCCCGCGACCGGGAGCGCGAGGCGGTCGGGGGCGCCGGCCGGGCGGTGCCGGTCCAGGATGTCGGCGGCGTAGGTGCCGTTGAAGGCCTTCACGACCGGGCCGCCGACCTGGCGTTCGGTCCAGCGGCTCTCGGTCAGGCCCTCGTCCTCGATCTCGGCGATCCGGCCGTCGCGGCCGGGGTAGTAGTTGCCGGTGTCGAGGACGACGTGCCCGTCGGCCGCCCCGTCCAGCACCCCGGACGGCAGCTTCGGTACGCCCTTCAGCGGGATGGTGACGACGACGATCTCGGCGCCGCGGGCGGCCTCCTCGACCGGGACCGGGGTCGCGCCGGTCTCCTCGGCCAGCGCCGTGAGGGTCTGCGGGCCACGGGAGTTGGCCACGTAGACGTCGTGACCGAGGGCGGCGAGCCGCCGGGTGAGGTTGCCGCCGATGTTGCCCGCGCCGATGATGCCGATCTTCATGACAGACCCTTCCGGAGTCGATGCACATGCATACGTCTGGGTGGCATCAACTCCGGAGATCCCGGGGCTATTCCGTCGGCTGCGGCGAACGGGTGACGGCGGTGCGTGACATTGGAGGGCCGGCCCCCCATCGGACCGGCCCTCCACGTTCAGGTCTCACGCTCGGGTCACTTGTTCAGGTGCGCCCAGAACTCGTCGAAGGACAGGACCTTGTCGCCGTTCAGGTCACGGCTCTTGATGATCACCTCGGCGACCGACTCGGTGACGTTCCAGTCGCCTCCCTGAGCGAGGGCGGTCTTGAACTCGGCGGCGGTGATGAACCCGTCACCGTCCGTGTCGATCCGCTGGAAATGCTTGCGTGCTTCCTCGATGTCCGCCACCGGATCCGCCCCTTCGTAACGCACTACTGCTTGTTGACGCTGGCCAGATTAACCGGCCGTGCGAGCCCGCAGTGCGGCGACCACCCATGCGAACTCCTCCCGGTGCGCCGCCGCGGGCCCGCCGCCCTTCACCGTGGCCAGCAACTCCCGGTACCGGGCGAGCCGGTCGTTGGACGCCGACTCCATCCGTTCCAGTACGACGGTGAGGTCCCCGCCGCCCAGCACCTCCCGCACGATCGCCTCCGCCTCCGGCGACTCGGGCGCGATGCCCTGCGCCCTGGCCTCCGCGCCCAGCTGCACCAGCCGCATCGGGAACCAGGTGGACCGCCCGCGGACGGCGACCCGGTCCTGGTCCGACGCGTTGAACTCCATCACCTGCCGCATCTGCGCCCGGAACTCCGGGTCCTGGACCATCTCGGCCAGTTCCACCCAGGCGTCCACCTGCTCGGGCGTCGGATCGTCCGGCAGATCCACCGCGATGGAGCGCATCCGTTCCTCGATGGCCGGATCCACCTGGTCGAGCCCGTGGAACAGCTCGTCCACGAAGTCCTCCATGATCCGCCGTCGCTCGGCCGCCGACAGCCGTGCCAGTCTGTTCATCAGGGTCATCTCCTCCGCGGTCGAACCGCGTCGCGCCACGGACGACAGCACCGCACGGGTCACCTTCAGGGAACGGATCTGCGCGTCCAGCGCCCGTACGTGCGCCGCCGCCACCGCCGCGACCGTCGTCTCACCGGCCAGCACCTTGCGCACGTCGTCCAGACCGAGGCCCAACTCGCGCAGGGTGCGGATCAGTTCGAGACGGGCGGCGCACTCGGCGTCGTAGAGCCGGTAGCCGCCGGCGGAGCGGGTCACCGGGGTGAGCACGCCCTCGTCCGACCAGTAGCGGATGGTGCGCACGGTCAGTCCGGTGGACCTGGCCAGTTCTCCGATGGTGAGAAGTCCGGTGCCGTCGTCGATCATGTCTGGGAGTGTGGGCCTTCCAGTGGGTGGAGACTCAAGGAGCGCGGTGATGGAGACGTTGCGGGACATTCTCGACTCGGCGGCCCGTGGTGTCTTCCCGCCGGCGGACGGCGGTACGACGGTCGTGCCCCAGGCGTCCGAACGGGACGCGGGTGTCCTCGCCTTCACCGCGCACGCGGTCGTCTTCACGGACGAGGACCCGCGCTGGGTCCGCGACACCCTGGCCGCCGTGGAGTGCGACGCGCTGGCGGCACCGATGAACCCACGCTTCCTGACCGCCCTCCTGGACCGGACGGGCCGCACGGCCGAGACCATCGACGCGATGCTGGTGGGCTCCCCGCTGCCCGGCGAACCGCCCCTCCCGCTCACGGAGATCACCGACGGCGACCACCCACGCATCGCGTACGCCCACGGCCGACGCGACGACGTGCGCGCGTGGACGGCGGAGGGCGGGGTGCTTGTCATGGGGCGCGGGATCGCCGGCCGGCTGGAGGTCTCGGTCGAGGTGGACGACGCGGTACGACACCGGGGACTGGGGCGGCAGTTGGTGACCGCCGCCCGCCATCTCGTCGCGGAGCCGCTGTGGGCGCAGGTCGCACCGGGGAACGCCCGCAGCATGCGGGCGTTCCTGGCGGCGGGTTATGTGCCGGTCGGCGCGGAGGCGCTGTTGCTGCCCGCCCGCTCCAACTGACCGTGTCTCAGCGGAAGATGCCGGTGTGGCCGAGCGAGTAGCGGCCCGGCTGCGGGTAGACGGCGAGGCCGTGCGGGCCGCTGCCGACCTTGACGCGGGCCAGTTGGGCGCCGGTGCGGGTGTCGACGGCGTACACCTCGGAGTTGTAACGGCCCGACAGCCACAGGACTTTGCCGTCGGCCGAGACGCCGCCCATGTCGGGGCTGCCGCCGTCGGGCAGGTGCCACTTCTTGGTGAGCTTGTCCTCGGTGAAGTCGAAGATGGAGATGGTGCCTTCGCCGCGGTTGGAGATGTACATCTCGCGTGAGTCCCGGCTGACGTAGAGGCCGTGGCAGCCCTTGCCGGTGCGCAGGAAGGAGGGTTTGCCGAACTTGTCGCCGTCCAGGACCCACATGCCGTCGGCCATCATGTCGGCGATGTAGAACTTCTTGCCGTCCGGGGAGATCTTGACGTCCTGGGGCATCGCGCCGTCGTACGGGAGTTTCTGCTGGCCGACGACCTTCATCTTCTCGGTGTCGACCTTGAGGAGTTCGCCGCTGAACTCGCAGGAGACGATGAAGTAGCGGCCGTCCAGGGAGAAGTCGGCGTGGTTGACGCCGTAGCAGCTGACCGGGACGGTCTTCATGCGCTTCATGGTGTGCGCGTCGCGGAAGACGAGTTCGCGGTCGAGGGAGGCCATGACGACGGCGTACTTGCCGTTCGGCGTGAAGTAGAGGTTGTACGGGTCGTGCACGTCGACCGTCTTACCGGCCTTGCCGGTCTTCGGGTCGATGGGGGTGAGGGTGTTGCCCCGGTCGTTGTTGACCCACAGCGTCTTCAAGTCCCAGGAGGGCACGACGTGTTGGGGCTGGGCGCCGACCGGGATGGTCTCGATGACCTTGTACGTCTTCGGGTCGATGACCGAGACAGTGTTGGAGTTGGTGTTGGGGACGTAGACGCGGGACGGGAAGTCCTTGACCACCGGGGAGAGTCTGTTCGGGCGGTCGGCCGCGTAGACGTCCTTCGGGTCGAGGACGGGTGGCATGCCGGGCAGTCCCTGGGCTACGGCCTTCTTCGCCGCCTTGGCGGGCGGGAGCGCGGCCTTGGTGCCGAGGGCCTCGTTCTCGTGACCGCGGGTGCCGGTGCCGCAGGCGGCGAGGGCGGCGAGCGCGGCGCCGAGGAGAAGGGTGCGGGTGAGGGAGGCGCGGGGGGTGCGGTGCATCAGCTGAACAGCTCCGTCGTGGTCACCGCGGTCAGGCCGCGGCGGTCGAGTTCTTCCAGTACGGCGGGGAGGGCGGCGACCGTGTCCGGGTAGCCGAAGTGCAGGCTCACCACGGATCCGGCGCGGACCTCGCCGAGGACCTGGCGGGTGACGGCGGCTGCGCCGGGCCGCGTGTAGTCGAGCGAGTCGACGTCGTAGGACAGGACGTGGGGGTAGCCGGCGCGGGCGGCGAGGCGGGTGACCTGGGGGGAGGCGCGGGGTGCGCGTGAGGGGCGGAACCAGGTGCCGATGGATCCCGTGAGCCGCTTGAGGTGGTCCGCGCAGGCGGTGATCTCGGCGAGGGCGTCGGCCTCCGACATGGCGTTGATGTCGAGGTGGCGCTGGGTGTGGTTGCCGAGGTCGTGACCGCCGTCGAGGATGCGGCGGGCGAGGTCGGGGTGGGCGTCCAGCCAGGTGCCGACGGCCAGGACGGTGACGTGCGCGCCGTGGCGCTCGGCCTCGGTGAGCAGGCTGCGGGCGATGGCGGGATCGCCCTGGCCGTGGAAGGTGAGGGCTACGCGGGGGTGGGTGCGGGGGCCGTGGGTGAGCTGGGTGGGGTGGCCGGGGAAGCGGCGGGGGGTGGGCGCGGGAGTGGGAGTGGGCTTGGCGTGCGTGGAGGTGGGGGCGGGGTGGGCGACGGCGCCGGTTGCTGCGCAGCCTGTGGTGAAGGCGCCTGCGGCGAGGAGGCGGAGTGCCGTCCGGCGGTTGGTCGGGGTCACCGGACCATTTAAGGGTGGTTGGGTGAGAAAAGAGGTGATTCGTCCGATCGGTGGCTTGCGCGGGTCGCGATCGGGTTTCTCGCCCCCGCCGCCCCTACCCGTCCCATCCCAGGGGCGCTGCCCCTTCGACCCCGCCGGGGCTCCGGGCTGTGCCCCCGCCACCTCCAGTGCCATGCCGGCCTGCGCCA
>NZ_JBSFLV010000183.1:0-17125 GCF_053599215.1 Streptomyces sp. NPDC001002
AGCTCCGCGAGCCGGTCCAAGTGGCCTTTCTCCACGACCCACATGTGGCGCAGGTCGGGCAGCCGGTTGAGCTCCGGGCCGAGCGCCGAGGCCTGCCCGCGCCCGGGCGGCCGATGTTGCCGCGCAGCAGAAGGAAGTTGACGACCTCTCGGATGGTCGGCACCGAGTGCTTGTGCTGGGTCAGGCCCATCGCCCAGCACACGATGGTCCGCTCGGAGGCGAGCACCATGCCGAGCGCCTGCTCGATCTCCGCGCGCGTGAGGCCCGTCGCGGCGAGCGTCTGCTCCCAGTCGGCGGCGCGGGCGGCCTCGGCGAACTCCTCGTAGCCGTGGGTGTGTTCGTCGACGAACGCCTGGTCGACGGCACCCTCTGTCTCAAGGATCAGCTTGTTCAGGAGCCGGAACAGGGCCTGGTCGCCGCCGATGCGGATCTGCAGGAACAGGTCGGTGAGCGCGGCGCCCTTGAGCATGCCCTGCGGGGTCTGCGGGTTCTTGAAGCGCTCAAGTCCCGCCTCGGGCAGCGGGTTGACGCTGATGATCTTCGCGCCGTTGGCCTTGGCCTTCTCCAGGGCGGAGAGCATGCGCGGGTGGTTGGTGCCCGGGTTCTGGCCGGCCACGACGATCAGGTCGGCCTTGTAGAGGTCCTCCAGGAGGACGCTGCCCTTGCCGATGCCGATCGTCTCGTTGAGCGCCGAACCGGACGACTCGTGGCACATGTTGGAGCAGTCCGGCAGATTGTTCGTGCCGAACTCGCGGGCGAAGAGCTGGTAGAGGAACGCGGCCTCGTTGCTGGTGCGGCCGGACGTGTAGAAGAGCGCCTCGTCGGGGGAGCCCAGCGCGTGCAGCTCCTCGGCGACGATGTCGAAGGCGCGCTCCCAGGACACCGGTTCGTAGTGCGTGCCGCCCTCGGCCACGTACATGGGATGCGTGAGGCGGCCCTGCTGGCCGAGCCAGTAGCCGCTGCGGGTCGCGAGGTCGGCGACCGGGTGCGCGGCGAAGAACTCCGGGGTGACCCGGCGCAGGGTGGCCTCCTCGGCGACCGCCTTCGCGCCGTTCTCACAGAACTCCGCCGCGTGCCGGTGGTCCGGCTCCGGCCAGGCGCAGCCCGGGCAGTCGAAGCCGTCCTTCTGATTGACCCGCAGCAGCGTCAACGCGGTGCGCTTCACGCCCATCTGCTGCTGCGCGATGCGCAGGGTGTGCCCGATCGCCGGCAGCCCCGCCGCCGCGTGCTTGGGCTCGACGACCTTCGGGGCGTCCTGGACCGGATCGCCCTGAGGCGGCTTGGTGGCCATCGCCCACTCTCCTCACACGCGCACACGTCGGGTACCTCTTCGATCCTCTCACCCGCCGCCGACAGTGACGGAGCCCGGTCGGTGTAGACGGCATCAGCAATGTGTGCGGACGGCCGGGGTCGTCCGTCCGTGCCGTCGTCGGCGGTGGGCGGGGCCGACTGTCAGTGCGGCGTGGCAGGATCGGGGGCGTGGCAGAGACAGCAGCGAAGAAGACCGAGAAAACCGCCGGCGGCAACCGGCCCCGGCTGATGCTCATGGACGGGCATTCGCTGGCGTACCGCGCGTTCTTCGCGCTGCCCGCGGAGAATTTCACGACGGCGACGGGCCAGCCGACCAACGCGATCTACGGCTTCGCGTCGATGCTCGCCAACACCCTGCGTGACGAGGAGCCCACGCACTTCGCGGTGGCCTTCGACGTCTCCCGCAAGACCTGGCGCTCCGAGGAGTTCACGGAGTACAAGGCGAACCGCTCCAAGACCCCGGACGAGTTCAAGGGCCAGGTCGAGCTGATCGGCGAGCTGCTCGACACGATGCATGTGTCGCGGTTCGCGGTCGACGGCTTCGAGGCGGACGACGTCATCGCCACGCTCGCCACCCAGGCCGAGGCCGAGGGCTTCGAGGTGCTGATCGTCACCGGCGACCGCGACTCCTTCCAACTGGTCTCCGAGCACACGACGGTGCTGTACCCGACCAAGGGCGTCTCCGAGCTGACCCGGTTCACCCCGGAGAAGGTCGAGGAGAAGTACGGCCTCACGCCCGCGCAGTACCCCGACTTCGCGGCCCTGCGCGGCGACCCGTCCGACAACCTGCCGGGCATCCCCGGGGTCGGTGAGAAGACGGCGGCGAAGTGGATCAACCAGTTCGGTTCCTTCGCCGAGTTGGTCGAGCGCGTCGACGAGGTCAAGGGCAAGGCCGGACAGAACCTGCGCGACCACCTGGACGCGGTCAAGCTCAACCGTCGCCTGACGGAGATGGTGCGCACGGTCGAGCTGCCCAAGACGGTCGTCGACCTGGCGCGCGAGCCCTACGACCGCAAGGCGCTCGCGCTGGTCCTGGACACCCTGGAGATCAGGAACCCCTCGCTGCGCGAG
Source organism: Streptomyces sp. NPDC001002 (assembly GCF_053599215.1). Taxonomy (NCBI): domain Bacteria; kingdom Bacillati; phylum Actinomycetota; class Actinomycetes; order Kitasatosporales; family Streptomycetaceae; genus Streptomyces; species Streptomyces sp. NPDC001002. The sequence goes on from NZ_JBSFLV010000183.1 coordinate 2,383, forward strand.
CGGCTGCTCGCCGTGGACCCGGGCGCCGAGGAGGCCGAGGGCACCCCGGTCGTCGCGGACGGCGTGGAGGTCGACGGCACGGTCCTGTCCACCGGCGAGCTGCCCGCCTGGCTCACCGAGCACGGCACCGCCACCCTCGGTGTCGCCACGGTCGACACCTGGGCGCTGGGCACCGGCTCGGTCGCCGAGGTCGCGCTCGCCGCGTCCGACGGCGCGGCCGCCTGGTTCGACCCGACCCAGCTGGACGAGGCCGACGAGAAGGCGTTCGCCGGTTGGCTGGCCGACGCGGCGAAGCCCAAGGTCTTCCACAACGTCAAGGGCGCGATGCGGGTCTTCGCCGAGCACGGCTGGAGCGTCGCCGGCGTCGACATGGACACCGCGCTCGCCGCGTACCTGGTCAAGCCGGGCCGCCGCTCCTTCGACCTGGACGCGCTGTCCCTGGAGTACCTGGGCCGCGAGTTGACCCCCGCCGCCTCGGCCGACGGGCAGCTCGCCTTCGGCACCGACGAGGGCGCCGAGGCCGAGGCCCTGATGATCCAGGCCCGTGCCGTCCTCGACCTGGGCGAGGCCTTCGAGGGCCGGCTCCAGGAGGTCGGCGCCGCGGATCTGCTGCGTGACGTGGAGCTGCCCACCTCGGCCCTGCTGGCCCGTCTGGAGCGGCACGGCATCGCGGCCGACCGGGCGCATCTGGAGGCCATGGAGCAGATGTTCGCGGGCGCCGTCCAGCAGGCGGTGAAGGAGGCGCACGCGGCCGCCGGGCACGAGTTCAACCTGGGCTCGCCCAAGCAGCTCCAGGAGGTCCTCTTCGGCGAACTGGGCCTGCCCAAGACGAAGAAGACGAAGACCGGTTACACCACGGACGCCGACGCGCTGGCCTGGCTGGCGGGCCAGACGGACAACGAGCTGCCGGTGATCATGCTCCGCCACCGCGAGCAGGCCAAGCTCCGCGTCACCGTCGAGGGCCTGATCAAGACGATCGCGACGGACGGCCGCATCCACACCACGTTCAACCAGACGGTCGCGGCCACCGGCCGCCTCTCCTCGACCGACCCGAACCTGCAGAACATCCCGGTCCGCACCGACGAGGGCCGCGCGATCCGCCGGGGCTTCGTGGTCGGCGAGGGCTACGAGTCGCTGATGACGGCCGACTACAGCCAGATCGAACTGCGCGTGATGGCCCACCTCTCCGAGGACGAGGGCCTCCTGGAGGCGTTCACCTCCGGCGAGGACCTGCACAACACGGTGGCGGCGCAGGTCTTCTCGGTCGACAAGGACCACGTCGACGCGGAGATGCGCCGCAAGATCAAGGCGATGTCCTACGGCCTCGCGTACGGTCTGTCGGCCTTCGGCCTCTCGCAGCAGCTGAACATCGACGCGGGCGAGGCCCGGGTCCTGATGGACACCTACTTCGAGCGCTTCGGCGGGGTCCGCGACTATCTGCGCAGGGCGGTCGACGAGGCCCGGGCGACCGGCTACACGGCGACCCTCTTCGGCCGCCGCCGCTATCTCCCCGACCTCAACAGCGACAACCGCCAGCGCCGCGAGGCGGCCGAGCGGATGGCGCTGAACGCGCCGATCCAGGGCACCGCGGCCGACATCGTCAAGATCGCCATGCTGAACGTCGACAAGGCCCTGCGGGCGGCGGACCTCACCTCCCGCATGCTCCTCCAGGTCCACGACGAAATCGTCCTGGAGATCGCCCCCGGCGAGCGCGAGGCGGTGGAGGAGATCGTCCGCCACGAGATGGCCGACGCCGTCCACCTCAGGGCTCCGCTGGACGTGTCGGTGGGCGTGGGAGCGGACTGGGAGTCGGCCGCGCACTAGCCATCCGGAGACCGACGTTTCATCGCGGCGGAGGGTTCCGAAACGAACTCTCCGCCGCGACGACGGGTTCCGTATCGAAGTCCGCCGCGATGGCGGGCTCCGTATCGAACTCCGCCGCGACGGCGGGTTCCGTATCGAACTCCGCCGCGACGGCGGTTCGCCTCCGCGGCGCGCTCCGGCGGTGCCGGGCCCACCGAGACCCCTCTCGTCGGCCGACCCGCACCCGGTCCGGCCCAAGCCCCGCAGGGCCCGTCACTCACGTGGCCCCCGCAGAAGCGCCCCCGCCCGCGTCCTCCCGCAAGGATGCGGGCATGGGTATACGCATGCTCCACCGCCGGACGGCGTCAGCGCAGGCGAGCACCGAAGCGAGCCCCCGCCTGACGTTCACCTCGGTCCCGGTCTTCGCGGCCGACGCGAGCACCGCCCGCATCCCTGCCGAACCCGGCCTGGTCCTGGGGCGCGGGCTGCCCCGAGCGGCCCTCGACGCCCGTACCGGCCCGGGCGAGCCGTCCGCCTGGCGGCTCTGGGCCGGCCTGCTGGGCGATCACCTCATCCGGCTCGCCGGTCCCCGCCCCGACGGCTCGACCCCGTGAGCACACCCGCCGAGCCCTTCGCGTCCGGGGCCGGCCGCCACACCCGTACCCCCACGGCGTAGGCGAGCAGCCCCACCACAAGTCCCGCGCCCGCGCCGAAGCAGACCGTGGGGATCAGTTCCCAGGCCTTGGCCGTCGAGCCCCAGTACGCCCACCACCGCGTTGCCCGTTCCACCGCCGCGAGCAGCGCGCAGCCGCCGATCACGGCGCCGGCCCACCATCGGTCGCGGGCCGACAGGGCGGGGACCCCCATGGGCCCGGCCGCAGCGGGCATCCGGCGCACCGCGCGGAGCAGGAACGCGGCGATCACGAGCGCGGCCACCAGCGAACTGCCGTACTGGACGCACTGGAAGAGCGGTGTGCCCGCGAACTCCCGGTCCAGGACCGGGAGTAGCCGTACGCCCCAGCGGTCGTGGTGCGTGAACGCGTCCCACACGACGTGCGTCAGCGCGCCCAGCACCGCGGAGACGTACCACCGGACCGCCAGGGCGGGGCGCACGCGCGCGTGGGGCCTTCCGCAGCCGAGCAAGGTGGCGGGGCGGGGTTGCCGGGACCGGGGCAGCAGAGCCACCAGTGGTTCGCGCAGGAGCAGCCACAGGGCGACCAGGGTCCAGGAGACCAGGACGTCGAAAGTGAGGACGCCCGTGAAGGAATGCGTGAACGCGCCGAATTCCATTGCCCCGGGAAGGGCACTCGCCGCGTAGTAGGTCATGTCGGGTGCGAAGGAACCGGCCACGAGCACGGCCGGAACCAGGCGGCCCCGGCCCGTTCCGTCGGCGCGCACGGCGGGCAGTACGGCGGCCGCGTGGCTCAGGGTGAACGGCAAGGGAGCTCCTGGTCAGCCGGGGTGGTCGCTGCGGTCCAGTATGCGGGCCGCAACAAGGCACCAACCTCATATGGCCAACCGGTGAAAACCGGGCACGAACGGGTGCCGGTGCAAAAGAAGTTGTCGTAGTGTCGCCTGGGTCGGCGTGCCGGTGCGGCCCGGGGGAGCGCGGTCGAACAGGTGAGAAAAGCACCGAAAACGGTGACGAGGGCAACCGACGCACCGGGTTGATCGTCACAACAGGGTGGGTCCAACAGACCCGCGGCAGACAGCGACGGACGCACGGGCGCGTCCAACGGAGGGGCTGGTTCACTCTATGGCGGCGCAATTCGGCATGAGGCTGCGCAAGGGAGCGGCGACCACCGCGGTGGCCGCGGTCGTGGTCGCGGCGCTGTCCGCGTCCCAGGCACCGGGAGCCACGGTCGACGACCACGGCAGAGCCAGCGCCGCCGACGCCCAGTCCTCGCCCGAAGCCACCGGTTCCGGTTCCGACGAGGGCGGTGCGACCGGCAACTCGCCGTACTACACGGACCTGCCGCCGCTCAACAGCCCCAACCCCTCGCCGAGTCCGACCGTGGGCACCCCGGTCGTGACGGGCGACGGCGAGGCCGGCATACCCGCGACCGTCCTGGACGCCTACAAGAAGGCCGCCGACGAGCTGGCCCAGTCCAAGGCCGGCTGCAACCTGCCCTGGCAACTGCTCGCCGCCATCGGCAAGGTGGAGTCGGGCCAGGCCCGCGGCGGTCAGGTCACCGCCGACGGCACCACGATCAGCCCGATCCTCGGCCCGCAGCTCGACGGCAACGGCTTCGCGCTCATCCAGGACACCGACAACGGCCAGTACGACGGCAACAGCACGTACGACCAGGCCGTCGGACCGATGCAGTTCATCCCGTCCACCTGGGCGTGGGCGGGCCGCGACGGCAACGACGACGGGGTCAAGGACCCGAACAACGTCTACGACGCCGCCCTCGCCGCCGGCCACTACCTGTGCCGCTACAACTGGGACCTGTCCGTCCAGGCGGACCTCAAGCGCGCGATCCTGAGCTACAACAACTCGCAGGACTACCTGAACACGGTCCTGTCGTGGCTGGAGTACTACCGCAAGGGCACGCACGAGATCCCGGACGGCACCGGCAGCATCCCGTCGAACCGCAGCGACGACGACCAGCCCGACCCGAAGCCGTCGAACACGCCCTCGACGCCGTCGACGCCGAGCAAGCCGGCCGACCCCAGCACACCGCCGCCGTCGACCGACCCGAGCAGCCCGCCCACGACGCCTCCGCAGACGCCCACCGACACGGTGGACCACCTGGAGGACGCGGGCACCGCCAAGCTCACCGCGACGGCGGGCGAGGCGTTCACCAAGAAGATCAGCACCAAGGCGGAGACCAAGGCCGGCAAGACCGTCGCCAAGGTCCGGGTCCGCTTCACCATCGTCGGCACCACCGACGCCACCTTCGTCGGCGGCGAGGACGTCGCCACGGTCGTCACCAACGCCTCCGGCGTGGCCGTCGCGCCCGCGCTCCAAGCGGGCGAGAAGACGGGCGACTTCACCGTCCGCGCCACGGTCGTCGGCCGCTCGGTCGCCGCTCTCGGCTACACGGCCACCGTCACCGAGCGCGTCGCCGACACCCTCGTCCGCACCAGCACGACCGCGCTGACCTGCGTCGCGGGCGGCCAGTTCGCCGACCAGGTCGAGGTGAAGGCCACCTACAAGGACGCCGTCGCGGGCAAGGTCGCGGCCACCGCCACCCTCATCAAGTCGGCGGACGACGCCACCGAGAACGACAAGGGCCCCTACTTCAAGGACGCGGACGGCAAGACCGTCCGCACCCTCACGGGCCTGACGACGGACGCGAACGGCCTCATCAAGCTGCCGCAGCTGTACGCCGACGGCACCGCCGGCGCCTACCTGCTCCGCATCACCACCGCGGGCGGCGCCACGCTCACCGTCGACCTGACGGTGACGGCACCGCCGGCCGACACGACCCCCTCGTCCAGCCCGTCGCCGAGCGCGTCGGAGAGCACCGGGTCCTAGCGGCCCCTCGTACGACCACGACGGCGTCCCTTCACCGAAGGGGCGCCGTCGTTGTGTGTGTACGACCTGTTCTCATCTCGCCCACCCGTTGCTACGGTGCCGGACCTGACGATGTATCAGTTCCCGTCCGTCCCTTGGTTCCAGTCCGTCGGGAGGCAGGCATGCGTGCCCTGATCGCCGCCGCGACCGGTCTCGCCCTGGCGTTCGCGCTCGTCCTCACGATGACCGCGATGGGCTCGCCGGCCGGCAAGACGTCCCCGAAACCGCTGCTGACGACGGTCCCCGCACACCCGTAGCCGTCCGCCCGGGAGGCCGAGATGCGCCGCAAGGCCAGTCTGGTCCTGCTCGCCCTCGCCGTGTTCTGCACGGCGCTGTCCCCGCTGCTGCGCTGGTACGCCTTCCCGCGCCTGGCCAAGATCCCGGCAGATCAGTACCAGGACATGGTCCTTGAGGCGAAGGACGCGACCCTTCTCGACTACGGCACGATGACCGCGAAGAAGGTCCCGAAGGTCACCATCGTGCAGACCCTCAAGGGCAATGTGGAGGCCGCCGACAAGGTCGAGAAGTCGTACGGCAAGGACGTCGTCGTCTGGGATAGCCTCTCCTATGTCCAGGGCCCCGACGGCAAGATGGTCTCCAAGCTCCCCGAGCGCTACATCTTCGACGCCCACTCCCAGGAACCCGTCCACGCCCCCGGCGAGATGGTCGACAACGACCCGGTGAAACGGCAGGGCATCGAGTTCAAGTGGCCCTTCCTGACCGAGAAGCGGGACTACGTCTACTTCGACGCGCAGACCCGCACCAGCGCCCCCATCCACTACGAGGGCACCCAGAACTTCCGCGGCCTGAAGGTCTATTACTTCGAGCAGACCATCCCCTGGACCAAGGTCGCCTTCCCCAAGATCCTGCCCGTCGAGGGCATCACCCCCGAATCGATCGCCAAGACGGGCACGACCCGCTGGTACACCACGGTCCGTAAGTTCTGGGTCGAACCCACCACGGGCGCCCCCGTCTACGGCGAGGAGATCCACAAGGAGGAGCTGCGCGGCGGCACGCTGCTCGGCGACAAGGACAAGGTGACGGCGTTCTCAGGGCACGTGAAGATGCGCGAGGACTACATCGAGCACACCGTCGACCTGGTCAAGTCCAACCGCACCCTGGTCCTGCTCCTGACCTCGTACCTCCCCTGGGGCTTCCTGGGCCTCGGCATCCTCCTGCTGGCCCTCTCCCTCTACCTGGAGGCCCGCAGCCGCCGCCCGGCCGACCCGGAACCGGCCGAGTCCTCGGCGCCGGAACCGGTCACCGCCTGAGCCGCGCGTTCGTGTACCGCGTCGGCTCCGCCGTGGCCGGGTCCTCCGGCCACGGATGCTTCGGATACCGGCCGCGCAGCTCGGCACGCACGCCCTTGTAGCCGTCCCGCCAGAACGACGCCAGATCGGCGGTCACCGCGGCGGGCCGGCCGGCGGGGGAGAGCAGGTGCACGAGCAGCGGCACGCCGGCGACGGCGGGGGACTCCTGGAGCCCGAACATCTCCTGCAGCTTCACCGCGAGCACGGGCCGCTCGGGATCGCCGTAGTCGATCCGGATCCTGGACCCGCTCGGTACGGTCATCCGCTCGGGCGCCAACTCGTCCAGCCGGCCTGCCTGTCCGGAGGCCCACGGCAGCAGCCGCCCGAGCGCCTGCCCGGCCTCGATCCGCCCGAGATCGGCCCGCCGCCGGGCCCGCCCGAGCTCCGGCTCCAACCACTCGTCCACGCGCGCGTGGAGAGCGTCGTCACTCACATCGGGCCACGGCTCCCCGAGCCGCAGCCGCAGGAACGCGAGCCGCTGACGCAGTACGAGCGCGTCGGGCGTCCACCGCAACAGCCCGAACCCCTCCTGCCGCAGCCCTTCCAGAAGCGCCTCGCGTACGAGGACGGGGTCCGCCTTCTTCAGGGGCCGCACCGCCAGCTCGATCGCCCCCAGCCGCTCCACGCGGCGTGCGACGACGTCGCCGTCGGCCCAGTGCACCTCCTCGCGCTCCTCCAGCAGCGCCCCGGCCGCGGCTCGGGCCACCCCTTCGTCGACGGTCGCCGCGAGCTGCACGCGCGCGTGCCCTCGCCCGACGGGCCGGTCGGCGACGGCCACGGCGATCCAGGGGGCACCCCGCAGGCCGGTGCCCTCGCCGAGCTCCGCGCGCGTCCCGGAGACCATGAGATAGGAGCCGCCCTCGGCCTTGGCGACGCGCTCGGGGAAGGCGAGAGCGGCGACGAGACCCACGAGATGGTCGTCGCCCGGGGCGGTATTCGGCGGAGCCTCGACATGCCGGGCACGGGGGTCGGCGGAGTCCGCCGAGGCGGCACGCAGGCGCCGCACTTCCGTACGCCAACGCCCCGCATACGCGTCGCCCCCGCGCCGGGCGGCCCGTAGGACGGCGGCGAGATCATCCCCGTACGCCCGTGGTGGTTCTTCGCTGAGGAGCGCCACGACCTCGGCGCCCGCACCCGAGGTGTCGAGCAACGCCCGTCCCAGTCGCGGGTGCAACCCCAGCCGGGCCAGCCGCACGCCCCGGTCCGTGGCCCGCCCGGCGGAGCCGACCGCACCGATCGCCGTCAGGACCGCCCGTGCCGCCGCCATCGCGCCGGCGGGCGGTGCGTCGAGCAGGGCGAGACCGGACGCGTCAGGATCGCCCCAGCACGCCGTCTGGAGGGCGAACGCGGTCAGGTCGGCCACCTTGATCTCCGGAGCCGGGAAACGTGGCAGACGCGCGTCCTCCGCCTCCGCCCAGCAGCGGTACACCGTCCCCGGCGCCTCCCGCCCGGCCCGCCCCGCGCGCTGCCGTCCCGCCGCCTGCGAGGCCCGTACGGTCGCCAGGGCGCTCAGCCCGCGCGCGTGATCGACCCGCGGCTCCCGCGCCAGACCGGAGTCGACGACCGACCGCACTCCGGGAACCGTCAGTGAGGACTCCGCGACCGAGGTCGCCAGCACCACCCGGCGCCGCGCACCCGCCACCAGCACCGCGTCCTGCACGGCCGCCGGCGCCCGCCCGTGCACCTGGAGCACCTCGACGTCACCGAGATCCCCCAACTGCCCCGCCACGCGCGCGATTTCCCCCACGCCCGGCAGAAAGCACAGCACGTCCCCGGCCCGCTCGGCCAGCGCGCGCCGCACCACCGACGCCACGTGCGTGAGCAGCGCCGGGTCGACGCGCATGCCGTGCGGCGGCCGTACGGGCCGTACCGGCGGTGCCCAGACCACCTCCACCGGGTACGAGGTGCCCTCGGCCTCGACCACCGGCGCATCGCCCAGCAGCCGGGCCCAGCCCGCCGCGTCCGTCGTCGCCGACGCGGCCACCAGGCGCAGCTCGGGCCGCAGCGTCTCGCGCACGTCCCACAGGAACGCCGCCGTGGTGTCCGCGTCCAGATGACGCTCGTGGCACTCGTCGAGCACCACCACGTCGACGCCCGCCAACTCCTGGTCGCGCTGCAGCCGTTGCAGCAGCACACCCGTCGTGACGACCTCCACGCGCGCGTGCCGCCCGACGACCCGCTCGCCGCGCACGGTGTACCCGACGCTCTCGCCGACCCGCTCGCCCAGCAGCCACGCCATCCGCCGTGCGGCGGCCCGTGCGGCGATCCGGCGCGGCTCGGCGACCACGACCCGGCGTGCCGGCCCGTCGCCCAGCAGGCCCGCCAGGGCGAGCGGCACGAGGGTCGTCTTGCCGGTGCCGGGCGGCGCCACGAGGACCGCCGTGCCGTGTCCCTCCAGGGCGTCGCTCAGTGCGGGCAGCGCACCGCGTACCGGAAGGGCGTCGAGAGCCTCGTAACGGATCACGCACTCAGTCTCGTACGCACACGAAGACGGCCGTGCCCGGGATCAGGTTCCCGCGCAGCGGTGACCAGCCGCCCCACTCCGAGGTGTTCCAGGACGGCCACTCCGGCTCGACCAGGTCCACCAGCCGGAAGCCCGCCCCCACGACGTCCCGGACCCGGTCGCCGATCGTGCGGTGGTGCTCGACGTAGACCGCGCGGCCCTCATCGTCCTGCTCGACGTAGGGCGTGCGGTCGAAGTAGGAGGCCGAGACCGACAGGCCCTCGGGGCCCGGCTCGTCCGGGAAGGCCCAGCGGATCGGATGCGTCACCGAGAACACGAACCGGCCGCCAGGGCGCAGCACCCGCCGCACCTCCTTGAGGACCAGCACCGGCTCCGCGACGAAGGGCAGCGCCCCGTACGCCGAGCAGGCCAGGTCGAAGGAGCCGTCCGAGAAGGGGAGCGCGCCCGCGTCGGCGCACACCAGGGGGAACGCCGAGCCGATGCGCAGCGCGTGCTGGAGCTGGCGGTGGGAGATGTCCAGGGCGACCGGACGGGCCCCCTGGGCGGTCAGCCAGCGCGAGCACTGGGCCGCGCCGGCGCCGATCTCCAGGACGTCCTTCCCCTTCAGCTCCTCCGGCGGACCGAGCAGCTCCGCCTCCACCTCGTCGAGCCCCTCGGGACTCCAGACGAAACGGTCGTCACCGAGGAAGGTGCCGTGCTCGACCTGGTACTCGTCGGCGTTGCGGTCCCACCAGCCTCGGTTGGCCCGCGAACTCTCCGTGACGTCGGCGTCACGTCGGGTGGCTTCCGGCTCGGGCGCTTCGAACGCTTCGGCCGCTTCGGACTCTTGGATGATCGGCTCCCTCGTCGTACTCTTCCCTCCAATCCGGGATGCCCGCGGGCGTCCACGGGTGTCACGGAAGAGGTGTCCCAAGGCCCGCGTGGCCTCCAGAGACAGTTCTTGTGCCGGGTATGCGGCGATCCGCCCCGGGTGTGCGCGTTCGCGCATTGACCCTGTCCGGCTGCCCCCGTATGCTACAAGTTGCGCTGCGGGCCTGCGCTCCTCAGACGTAGCAGGCTGCGCTCGCATCTGTTGTATGTCCCCTCGGTTGTCGAGGCGCCATCTCCAGTCTCTGGTTCTCCAGTTGCTGTTGGGGCGCTTCCTAGGCTGTCCGGCTTCTTCAGAGCGATACGGGCTCCCGGCGTAGCAGTACCTACGACTTCAATGTCCGTACCGGAGCCCTTTCCCACATGACGAGCAGCACCGAGACCACCGCCACCACCCCGCAGGTTGCGGTCAACGACATCGGTAACGAGGAAGCCTTCCTCGCCGCTATCGACGAGACGATCAAGTACTTCAACGATGGTGACATCGTCGACGGCGTCATCGTCAAGGTTGACCGGGACGAGGTTCTCCTCGACATCGGTTACAAGACCGAAGGTGTCATCCCGAGCCGTGAGCTCTCGATCAAGCACGACGTCGACCCGAACGAGGTCGTCGCCGTCGGTGACGAGATCGAAGCCCTTGTTCTCCAGAAGGAGGACAAGGAAGGCCGCCTGATCCTCTCGAAGAAGCGCGCCCAGTACGAACGGGCGTGGGGCACCATCGAGAAGATCAAGGAAGAGGACGGCATCGTCACCGGTACCGTCATCGAGGTCGTCAAGGGTGGTCTCATCCTCGACATCGGCCTCCGTGGCTTCCTCCCGGCCTCCCTGGTCGAGATGCGCCGCGTTCGCGACCTCCAGCCCTACGTGGGCAAGGAGCTCGAGGCCAAGATCATCGAGCTGGACAAGAACCGCAACAACGTGGTCCTGTCCCGCCGTGCCTGGCTGGAGCAGACCCAGAGCGAGGTCCGTCAGACCTTCCTCACGACCCTGCAGAAGGGCCAGGTCCGCTCCGGCGTCGTCTCCTCGATCGTCAACTTCGGTGCGTTCGTGGACCTCGGCGGCGTCGACGGTCTGGTTCACGTCTCCGAGCTCTCCTGGAAGCACATCGACCACCCCTCCGAGGTTGTCGAGGTCGGCCAGGAAGTCACCGTCGAGGTCCTCGACGTCGACATGGACCGCGAGCGTGTCTCCCTGTCGCTGAAGGCGACCCAGGAAGACCCGTGGCAGCAGTTCGCCCGGACCCACCAGATCGGCCAGGTCGTGCCCGGCAAGGTCACGAAGCTGGTTCCGTTCGGTGCGTTCGTCCGCGTGGACGAGGGCATCGAGGGTCTGGTCCACATCTCCGAGCTGGCCGAGCGCCACGTGGAGATCCCGGAGCAGGTCGTCCAGGTCAACGACGAGATCTTCGTCAAGGTCATCGACATCGACCTCGAGCGTCGCCGGATCTCGCTGTCCCTGAAGCAGGCCAACGAGTCCTTCGGTGCCGACCCGGCCTCGGTCGAGTTCGACCCGACGCTCTACGGCATGGCCGCGTCGTACGACGACCAGGGCAACTACATCTACCCCGAGGGCTTCGACCCCGAGACCAACGACTGGCTCGAGGGTTACGAGTCCCAGCGTGAGGTGTGGGAGAACCAGTACGCCGAGGCGCAGACCCGCTTCGAGCAGCACCAGCAGCAGGTCATCAAGTCGCGTGAGGCGGACGCTGCGGCTGCCGCCGAGGGCGGGGACGCTGCGGCTCCGGCTGCCGCCGGTACCGGCGGTGGCGGTGGCGGTTCGTACTCCTCCGAGGGTGCGGACACGTCCGGTGCGCTTGCTTCTGACGAGGCGCTTGCTGCGCTGCGGGAGAAGCTCGCGGGTGGACAGAGCTGAACGCTGGCTCGCTGAGGCCTAGCAGTTGACTGAGGGGCCGTACCTTTCGAGGTGCGGTCCTTCAGTGTTTTTGGCTGCCGGCCCGGTGGGGGCTGAGCGCGCAGTTCCCCGCGCCCCTAGGTGGGACATCCTCGGTTTGCAGAAACTTGTGGGATACATCAGTAACCGATGAGGCGTAATCGGTTGCTGGGAGGCTCCCCCGGTCGTTCGTGATCGGGAAAAGGGAGCCGAGATGGCAGACGCTCAGTACACGCCCGGGACCAGTCGTCGGGCGTTTCTTCGTAAGGTCGGGGTCGCTGGTGGGGCCGGGGCCATGTTCGCCACGATGGGGGCCATCGGCCTTGCTCCCACCGCGGAGGCGGCCCGGCGGGAGGAGCCGTTTCGGGGGCTCAGGGCCGGGGACTTCACGGTCACCGGGCGCGGGGCCGCGAAGGTCGTGATCGTCGGGGGTGGCATCGCCGGGCTGACCACCGCCTACGAGCTGGGCAAGGCCGGCTACGACTGTACGATCCTGGAGGCCAGGGGGCGTACCGGTGGGCGTAACTTCACCGTGCGGGGTGGGGACTCCACGACCGACCTGTACGGGAACACGCAGACCGCGCGGTTCAGTGACGGGCAGTACATGAACTGTGGGCCCGCTCGGATCCCGCAGTGGATGGTCACCCTCGACTACTGTCGTGAACTCGGCGTTCCCATCGAGGTGTTCACCAACGTCAACGCGGACGCGTATCTCTACAACGAGTCCGCCGGGATGACGAAGCCCGTGCGGTACCGCACCGCGAAGGCCGATGTGTACGGCTACGTCTCGGAGTTGCTCGCCAAGGCCACCGACAAGGGCGCGCTCGACAAGGAGTTGACCGCGACCGACCAGGAGCGGCTCGTCGAGTTCCTCAAGGACTGGGGGGAGTTGGGCGACACGTTGGCGTATGACGGTGGTGAACGGCGCGGGTACTCGACCGTGCCGGCCGCCGCGGGTACTCCGGGTGTGCTGCTCGGGGACGTGCCGAGTGCCTCGGAGGTCTTCGCCAGCGGGGTCGGGCGGTACTTTTCCTTCGAATTCGGCTTCGACCAGGCCATGTTGATGTTCCAGCCGGTCGGTGGCATGGACCAGATCCCCAAGGCGCTGACCAAGGCGGTCGGTGGTCATCGGATACGTACCGGCGCGGTCGTGAAGAAGATCAGCGACACCGGGCGCGGGGTGTCGGTGACGTACGCGCAGGGCGGTCGTACGAAGGTCGTCGAGGCCGACTACTGCGTCGCCGCGCTGCCGCCCAACATCCTCGCCAAGGTGCCGCACAACCTCGGCTCCGGGGTGCAGTCCGCGCTGGAGGCGATCACGCCGTCGTCGGCCGCGAAGATCGGGCTGGAGTACCGGTCCCGCTGGTGGGAGCTCGACCACGGCATCTACGGCGGCATCACCGAGACCGACCAGGACGTCACCCACATCTGGCATCCCTCGTACGGCTTCCACGGCGAACGCGGGGTCCTCGTCGGGTACTACAACTACGGCGACGACGCCGACAGCTACGCGAAGCTCACGCCGAAGGCGCGCGAGGCGCGGGCGGTGGCGGCGGGCGTGAAGATCTACGGGGAGAAGTACCGCAGCGAACTCGCGTCCTCGTTCTCGCACCACTGGCGGCAGACCCCCCACCTGGAGGCCGCCTGGCACAGCACCCCCGGCGGACCCGACGACCCCCGCTACAAGCCGCTGAACGAGCCGACCGGGCGCGTGTACTTCGCCGGCGACTGGCTCAGCTACACGGACGCCTGGCAGCACGGGGCGTTCACGTCGGCGCGTAAGGCGGTGACTGCCCTGCACACGCGCGTGCTCTCCTCCTGAGCCGGCCCGGCAGGCATGAGACAGGGCATGAAAAGGCAGTAAGAGAGGCCTGATCAGGGGCGCGGGTGGGAATGCCCGTGTCCCTGGGCGCGTTGTGCAGTACGAACACGAGGAGGAGCGGTCACTGTGCTTGATCCGCAGGGTTTGTACGCATGGGAGCCGAAAGGCCTGGCTGTCGTCGACATGGCGCTCGCGCAGGAGTCGGCCGGTCTTGTCATGCTCTACCACTTCGACGGATACATCGACGCGGGCGAGACCGGCGACCAGATCGTCGATCGGGTCCTCGACTCGCTGCCCCATCAGGTCGTGGCCAGATTCGACCACGACAGGCTCGTGGACTACCGGGCCCGCCGTCCGCTGCTGACGTTCAAGCGCGACCAGTGGACCGACTACGACGAGCCCGCCATCGACGTGCGGCTCGTCCAGGACACCACCGGAGCGCCCTTCCTGCTGCTGTCCGGACCCGAGCCGGACGTGGAGTGGGAGCGCTTCGCCAAGGCCGTCGAGCAAATCGTGGAGCGGCTGGGCGTCCGCCTGGCGGTGAACTTCCACGGCATCCCCATGGGCGTACCGCACACCCGCCCCGTGGGCCTGACCCCGCACGGCAACCGTACGGACCTCGTCCCGGGCCACCGCAGCCCCTTCGACGAGGCGCAGGTCCCCGGCAGCGCCGAGTCCCTGGTCGAGTACCGCCTCATGGAGGCCGGACACGACGTCCTGGGCGTCGCCGCGCACGTGCCGCACTACATCGCCCGGTCCCCGTACCCGGACGCGGCCCTGACCGCCCTGGAGGCCATCACGGCCGCCACCGGGCTGGTCCTGCCCACCCTCGCGCACGGCCTGCGCACGGACGCGCACCGCACGCAGACGGAGATCGACCGGCAGATCCAGGAGGGCGACGAGGAGCTCACGGCCCTCGTCACGGGCCTGGAGAACCAGTACGACGCCGTCGCCGGCGCCGAGAGCCGGGGCCGCCCATCCGCAAGCAGGTCGTCGAGCAGCTCGACGTCTGGGAGCTCCAGGAGGCCGCGTTCACCGCGGAGCTGGTGGTGAGCGAGCTCGTCACC
>NZ_JBSFLV010000184.1:0-17084 GCF_053599215.1 Streptomyces sp. NPDC001002
GGCGGCCCGGACGCACGCCCCGACGTCCGCGACCACGAAGTGGACCCGCCAGTGGGGCCGGAGCGTGGGATCGGGGGCGGCTCCCAGAGCGCCGGAGTCGATGCGCGCCACGATCGTGTCCTCGCTGCGCAGCACGACCTCGCCGCCCTCGTACTGGACCTCCACGCCGCCGGGCCGCCCGGACGCCCAGTCCAGGACCTCGCCGTAGAAGATGGCGGCGGCGAACGCGTCGCGCGTGTGCAGCCGGATGAAGGTCGGGGCCGCCCGGCGCCACCTCTCCCAGTGCGCGACGAGCTGGCCCTCCCAGATGCCGAAGGTTGCGCCGTCCCGGTCGGCCAGCAGCGCCGCCCGCCCGGTCGTGAAGGAGATCGGCCCGACCGCGGTCGTCCCGCCGCGTTCCTTCACCCTCGCCACGGCGTCGTCCGCGTCGCGCGCGGCGAAGTACGGCGTCCACGCCACCGCCATCTGCCACATGGTCGCGACGGCGGCGACCCCGGCGACGGGCGTGCCGTCGGCCAGCGCGATCCGGAAGCGGTCGCCGAGGCTCGCGGTCCGCCATCGCCAGCCCAGGACGGCTCCGTAGAACGTCTCGGTGGCGTCCAGATCGCGGCTGGTCAGGCTCACCCAGCAGGGGGCGCCGAACACGGAATGGGTGGAGGTGGTCCTCGGCTCGGTGTCGGGGCGGGTCGTGTCGTGGTTCATGGCACTCGCGTCCTGGTCTCGTCGACCGGCGGTCACCGGTCCGCTAACAGTGTCCGGCCGGAACCGGTCCGGGCGCCTGCCGAGTACCCCGGCCGAGGGTGGTCGAGCTGTGCGTCCGCCGGGTGGCACACGGCCGGGCGAGTGACGACGATGGTGGGAGACCGGAACAGTGCCCGAGGCGACCATGTGGAGGCGACGATGTCCACGGACGGCGACCCGGACCGCATCTTCGCGCTGCAGGAGGAGGTCCATCAGCTCAAGGAGGCCGTCTCCTCGCACGCCGTCGTCGACCAGGCGATCGGAATGATCGTCGCCCTCGGCCGGGTCACACCGGACGAGGGCTGGGAGGTGCTCAAGGAGGTCTCCCAGCACACCAACATCAAGCTGCGCAACGTGGCCGAGCTGATCCTCGTCTGGGGCCGCAGCGGAGCCATGCCCCCGGAGATCCGCGCCGAGCTGGAGGACGCCCTGGACCGGTACGGCCCGACCCAGGTCCCCGGCGCTCCGACCGAGCCGTGAGGCGCCGGGGGCGGACGGCCCGGTTCAGCCGGCCTGGGTGAGCACTTCCTCGCGCACCTGCGCGCAGCAGCCGCTCAGCAGGCGGGAGACGTGCATCTGCGAGATGCCCAGCTGCTGCGCGATGTGCTTCTGCGTCATGCCCCGGAAGAAGCGCAGATAGAGGATGGTCCGCTCGCGCTCGGGCAGCGCCCGCAGAGACGGCTCCACGGTCACGCGGTCCAGGACGGTGTCGTAGGCCGGGTCGGGTCCGCCGATCGCGTCGCCCAGCGTGTAGCTGTCGGTGCCGGGCATCTCCGCGTCCAGCGACAGCGCGGAGTAGCAGTCGATGGCCTCCAACCCGGTCCGCACCTCGGCCTCGGTCAGTTGCGTGTGCTCGGCGATCTCGGCGACGGTCGGGGACCGGCCCGGGATCGTCTGCGCCAGCTCCTTCACGGCCTTGCGCACCCGATTGCGCAGGTCCTGGACCCGGCGCGGCACGTGCAGGGTCCAGGTGTGGTCGCGGAAGTGCCGTTTGACCTCGCCGGTGATCGTGGGCACCGCGTAGGCCTCGAAGGCGTGGCCGCGGGCCGGGTCGTAGTGGTCGACGGCCTTGAGCAGGCCCAGCGCGGCGACCTGGTAGAGGTCCTCCAGGGACTCGCCGCGCCCCCTGAACCGGACGGCGATCCGCTCGGCCATGGGCAGCCAGGCCCGGACCAGCTCGTCCCGCAGCGCGCTGCGGTCGGGTCCCTCGGGCAGTCGCGTGAGCCGTTCGAAGGCCGCGGCGGTGTCCGGGGCGTCGTCGTGCGGGTGGGGTTTCGTTCTGCCGGTGGCGATACGCATGGCGCGCACTTCCCTCAGCCGGTGCCGGATGGACGGACACCGTGGGAGGCGCGTGCTCGGAGCTCCAGGAGGACACCCGGGGCCCGGCCGGCGGGCTCCCACGGACGTGCCTCCTGTCCGAAGCACTGAGATGCGGATTCCCGGGTTCCGGGTGTTCGAAACAATTCGGACATTGGCGGTCGTTACGGCGCCGCCTCGACGTGGTGTTCAGCCGTCCTGCGCGCTTGACCATCCCTTGGGTTCATTACCTCTGCTACAGAGGTAATCTCCAGATGTGGAATCTGACGCGGAACCCGACCTGGCACCGGAGACCTCCCCGGACGAGCTGATGGACGCTCTCATCGGTGTCCAGCGGCTCCTCCGCCGTCGCCTGCGCTCGCAGATCGCGCCGCAGTTGCGCGGGGCTGAGGTGGAACTGCTGCGCCTGGTCGTGAACCAGCCCGGCATCGGCATCTCCGACGCGGCCAAAGACCTGTACCTGGCGAGCAACTCGGTGTCCACGCTGGTCAACCAGCTCTCCCGGCAGGGCTATCTGGTCCGCGAGACCGACCCCGCCGACCGGCGCGCCGCCCGCCTGCTGCCGACCCCCGCCGCCCACGCGCGGCTCGACGCGTGGCGCAAACGGCGCGCCGAACTCGTACGCGGCGGACTGGCCCGGCTCGACGAGGCGCACCGGGAGGCGCTGGACGCGGCGATTCCCGCCCTGCGCGCATTGGCCGACAACCTGCACGAGGAGGCCGAGGAGTCATGACACGCGACCCTGTAGACGCGCGGCACGACGCCGTGACCTGCACCGGACTGACCTACACCTTCGGCGAGACCAAAGCCGTGGCCGGACTCGACCTGTCGGTGGGGGAGGGCGAGGTCTTCGGACTGCTCGGCCCCAACGGCGCCGGAAAGACCACGGCCATCAGGTGCATCACCACCCTGCTGCCGGTCCCCGCCGGCATGGTCCACGTGTTCGGCAACGACGCGGCCGGGGACCGCATGGCCGTGCGCCGACTGCTGGGATACGTACCGCAGCAGCTGTCCGCCGACGCGGGACTCACCGGCCGGGAGAACGTCGCCCTGTTCGCCCGCGTCTTCGACGTGCCCCGCCGCGAGCGCGCCGCACGGGTCGAGCAGGCGCTGACCGCCGTCGACCTCACCGAGGCCGCGGGCCGACTCGCCAGTACCTACTCCGGCGGCATGGTGCGCCGGCTCGAACTCGCCCAGGCCCTGGTCAGCGCACCCAGGCTGCTGATCCTCGACGAACCGACCATCGGCCTCGACCCGATCGCCCGCACCGGCGTGTGGGAGCACATCAACGCTGTACGCGCCGCCACCGGCATGACCGTGCTGGTGACCACCCACTACATGGACGAGGCCGACCAGTACTGCGACCGGGTCGGCCTCATGCACCGCGGCCGCATCCGGGCCCTCGGCACGCCCATCCAGCTCAGGGAGGGGCTGGGCGAGCGCCGACGCGCCGAGGGCGCCCCGGCCGACGCCCCGCTGCCCACCCTGGAGGACGTCTTCCGCGAGGTCGCGGGCAGCGGACTCGACGACCAGTCAGGAGGTTTCCGCGATGTCCGAAGCACCCGCCGCACCGCGAACCGTGTCGGCTGACCGCCTCGACCCCGACGGCATCAACCTGCTGCTGCGCCCGCCCGAGCCGCGCTCCGGCTGGCGCCTGCTGCCCGCCCGGGTGCTGGCGATGTGCGCCGTCGAACTGCAGAAGCTCAGCCACGACCGCACCGAGCTCTACACCCGCGCGGTCCAGCCCGCCCTGTGGCTGCTGATCTTCGGTCAGACCTTCACCCGCATCAAGGCGATCCCCACCCCCGGCATCCCCTACATCGACTACCTGGCGCCCGGCATCATCGCCCAGTCCGCGATGTTCATCGCCATCTTCTACGGCATCCAGATCATCTGGGAGCGGGACGCGGGCATCCTCAACAAGCTGCTCGTGACCCCGACTCCGCGCTCGGCGCTGATCACCGGCAAGGCCTTCGCCGCCGGCGTGAAGTCGCTGATCCAGGCCGTCGTCGTCATCGTCATCGCCGCGCTCCTCGGGGTGTCGCTCACCTGGAACCCGCTCAAACTGCTCGGCGTCGGGGCGGTCGTGATCCTCGGATCGGCCTTCTTCTCCTGCCTGTCGATGACCATCGCCGGCATCGTGCTGAGCCGCGACCGGCTGATGGGCTTCGGACAGGCCATCACCATGCCGCTGTTCTTCGGCTCCAACGCCCTCTACCCCGTCTCGGTGATGCCCGGCTGGCTCCAAGTGGTCAGCAAGGTCAACCCGCTGAGCTACGAAGTCGACGCCCTGCGCGGGCTGCTGCTGGGCACGCCCGCTCATCTCGCGCTCGACTTCGGGGTGCTCGCCGTGGCCGCCGCGCTGGGCATCGCCGCGGCCTCCTCGCTGCTCGGCCGGCTGGCCCGCTGATCATGGCCGAAGACGTGATGTGCGGCACGCGCCCGCGTGCGTGCGCCGGGGCGTGTGTGGCGATTCCTGCTGCGCACGGCTTGATCGCTGATCAAAGGGGGTGAATAGGCTGGCCACAGCGCATTCTGCTCATTTGACAGTGCGCTGAGCACACAGATAGGAAGCAGCTCTCTGAGGTGGAGAGGTGGACCGTGCACGAGCCGAACGTGGTCGGTGACTGGCAGGAGTACGACGAGCACGCCGGTCTGCGTGTCCGCGTCCACCGTCTGGAAGCGGCCGAGCCGCCGCGCGGCCGGGACGACGCCGCCGCCGAGCTGACGTACTTCAGCGTCCGCGTGACCGTCGAGAACCGCGGCAACCGGCACTACGGCATCCACCTTGAGGACGGCCAGATCGACGTACGCATCGGGCCCGACGGCGAGGCCGCGTTCATCGACTGGCGCAACTCGCAGTTCATCGAGGGCTTCGACGTCTACCCGCTGCGCCGGGCCACCGCCGTGCTCTACGCGGCCGGTCCCGAGGCCTCCCTCAGCCAGGTGGACGTGCAGATCCAGCTGCGGGTCGACGAGGAGTGGACCGACCGCCGGCTGTGGGCGGGCGGCGTCGGCCTCGACGAAGGATCCCCGTGCGCGCACGCGGGCGCCGGCCGCGAGGGCCTGGCCCATCAGGTGAGCAACTTCCTGCGGGGGCAGGCGGAGGAAGGCACCGCCTGAATTCCGTTGAGCCCGCACCCTGTGATCGTGTTGGCTGGCGACACCGACCTGTCGGTACCGCAGGTGTCCGCTTGGCTGTAGCAGGGAGTTGAACGTGGAGGACATTGTCGTCGACCCGGTTGCCCACAATCGGGCGGCCTGGGACAAGTGCGTCCAAGAGGGCAACGAGTGGTCGACGCCGGTGAGTTCCGAGGCTGTCGAGCGCGCCCGCACGGGCGACTGGTCGATCGTTCTCGTCGGGCACGAGCCGGTCGACCGCTCCTGGCTCCCGACGGACCTGACCGGCAAGGACGTGTTGTGCCTGGCCTCCGGCGGTGGCCAGCAGGGTCCGATCCTCGCCGCCGCGGGGGCGCGGGTCACCGTGTTCGACAACTCACCCGGCCAGCTCGGCCAGGACCGGCTGGTGGCGGAGCGCGACGGACTCGAACTGCGCACCGTCCAGGGCGACATGCGCGACCTCGGCGCCTTCGGCGACGCGACCTTCGACGTCGTGTTCCATCCGGTCTCCAACCTGTTCGTGCCGGACCTGGCACCGGTATGGCGTGAGTGCTTCCGCGTCCTGCGACCGGGCGGAACTCTGCTCGCGGGCTTCCTCAACCCTGACGCGTACTTGTTCGACCACGAGGCGCTCGACGAGCGCGGCGAGCTGATCGTCGTGCACAAGCTGCCCTACAGCGATGTCACGCAGTACTCCGCCGAGGAACGCGCCGCGAAGTTCGGCGCGGATGCCCCTCTCGAATACAGCCACACCCTGACCGACCAGATCGGCGGGCAACTCGCCGCGGGGTTCGTCCTCACCGGCTTCGCGGAAGCGCCGCACCACTCCAACGCATCCGCTGAATACATGTCGCACTATTTCGCGACGCGGGCGGTCAAGCCGGGCTGAGCCAGGACACCTCGGGCTCGCTGTGGTCCGAGGCTAGTGCGGGATGCCGTCGATGATCTCGCGCGCGCCCTGACGCAGCAGGGCCACGGCCACCGACGTACCCAGGGTCGCTGGGTCGAGGCGGCCGGCCCACTCGTGGGCGTTGAGCCGCGTCTTGCCGTCCGGGGTGAACACGCAGGCCCGCAGCGACAGTTCGTCCCCGTGGTCCACGCGCGCGTAGCCGGCGATCGGACTGTTGCAGTGGCCCTGCAGGACGTGCAGGAACATCCGCTCCGCTGTGGCCTCCCGGTGCGTGTCCGGATCGCCGAGACCGCTGACGGCGTCGATGAGTTCGCTGTCGCCCTCGCGGCACTGGAGCGCCAGGATGCCCGCGCCGATCGGCGGCATCATCGTCTCCGCCGAGAGCACCTCGCTGACCACGTCCATACGGCCGATGCGCTCCAGGCCGGACACCGCGAGGATCGCCGCGTCCGCCTCCCCGGCCGCCAGCTTCGCTAGCCGCCGGTTGGCGTTGCCGCGGAAGGGCACGCACTCCAAGTGCGGGTGGGTGGCCAGGAGCTGGGCGATCCGGCGCACCGAGGAGGTGCCGATCCGCGTACCGGCGGGGAGTTCGTCGAGGGTGAGTCCGCCCGGGTGGATCAGGGCGTCGCGGATGTCGTCGCGCTTCAGGAACGCCGCGAACGTCGTCCCCGCCGGCAGCGGCCGGTCCGCGGGCACGTCCTTGACGCAGTGCACCGCGAGATCGGCCTCGCCGGCCAGCAGCGCGGCGTCGACCTCCTTGGTGAACGCCCCCTTGCCCTCCACCTGGGAGAGATCGCCCATCCACTTGTCACCGGTCGTCTTCACCGGCACGACCTCGGTGCGCACACCGGGGTGCAGGGCCGTCAACTCGGCGCGGACGCGCTCCACTTGGGCGAGCGCCATGGGCGAGTCGCGGGAGACGATACGGATCAGTTCGGGCACGGACATGCGGACACGATAGACCTTCACGGAGGGGCGTCCGCACGGGACGGGACGATTCTCACTCTCCTGCCACCGAGGCGGCGAAGGCCGTCTACTGTGGCTGGGGTTCCGCGGCCGCGGCCGCCGCTTCGGACCGCGGCCAGGTCAGGATCGCGAGCGCGCCCACCGACAGCAGCCCTCCGACCAGGACGGTTCCGCGCACCTCGACCAGCGGGAGCAACGCGCCACCGAGGAGCGCGCCCGCGGCCACTCCCACGTTGAAAGCGGCCGAGTTGGCCGCCAGCGCGGTCTCGGTGCGGCCCGGCGCGGTGTGCAGCACCTGACTCTGCGTGGCCATGAACACAGGCCCGACCGAGGCCCCCAGCACCATCAGCAGCAGCACGGTCGCCACCTGGCTGCCGCCGCCCGCGTACAGGCCGAGCAGCGCCGCCGCCTGTGTCGCCACCGGCACGGTGAGCGTGGCCCGCGGATAGCGGTCGAGCAGTGGCCCGGTCACGGTGATACCGACCAGACATGCCGCGCCGAACGCGAACAGCACGCCGCTCACCGCGTCCTCGCCGAACCCGCTGACCTCGTCCATGAAGGCGGCGATGTACGTGAACCCGGCGTAGACGCCGGTGACCGACAGGGCGGTGGTGGCGAGGACGGTGAGGAACCGGCGCCGGTCCGGGGCGGCACCGTACGCCGCATGACTTTCCTGCGGACGGGAGGTCGGCAGGAGGACGACGACGGCGATCAGCGAGACGAGCGCGAGGGCGCCGAGCACCGCGAACGGCGTCTGCCAGCCGGTCCGTCCGCCCAGCCAGGTGCCGGCCGGCACACCGAGCACCGTGGCCAGCGATCCGCCGACCGACAGCAACCCGATGACACGGCCGCGCCGTTCGGGCGGGAAGAGCCCCACCGCGACCGGACCCATGACCGCCCAGAACGCGGCCTGGGCCGACGCGGTCACCACCCGGGCAGCCAGCAGCAGCCCGTACGAGACCGAGCCCAGTGCCGTCGCCCAACTGGCCAACGCGAGCAGCCCCAGCAGCCCGCTCATGAGGTACCTGCGCGGCACGGACCGGGTGGCGTGCACGATCGGCAGCGACACCACGGCCACCGTCAGCCCGTACCCGGTGACCAGCGCGCCCACGGCCGTGAGCGACACCTTGAGGTCGTCGGCCATGAGCGAGAGCAGGCCGACGGGAATGTTCTCGGTGGTGTTGAAGGTGAACGCCGCCAGCATCAGCGCCGCGACGACGGCGCCCCTGCGCCACGCGGCCGGACGTACGCTGCCCATCCAGGTGCCCTCCGGAGTATCGGTGGACCGGCGAAGGTGCCGGAACCCGGGGGCAAGCGTGCTGCGACCTGCGGTGGGCATCTACTGTTTCGATCCGGGCCGAATCGCTCACGGAGGCCGCCTTGCCGCTGACCCTGCACCTGGGCACCGACGACCTGACGCGCTGCCGGTTCGCGATCTCGCCGCTGTGCCAGACGCACGAGGCGCTGCGCCTGCTGCGCCGCCCGGCCCGGCACGGCTACCACCACGGCTGGCTGCGCCGGGTACGCCGTACGGTGGCGGACCTGGACCTGACGCCCCTGTGGCTGTTCATGCCGCCCGCCGGCGGCTACACCCCGGACTGTCTGGGGCCGCCTCCGGAAGAGCCGTACCCCTCCATCGAGGAGGAGTTGGCCCGGATGCGGGCCACCGATCCCGATCTGGCCCGAGCCGAGATGGCCCGTTCCCTCGCCTGCACACCGGGCCTCGCCGAGTCGCCGCGGGGCCGCGCCGCGCTCGACGACCCGACCGGCACCCTGCGTCGCCTCGCCGACCTCACCGAACTGGCCTGGCACGTACTGCTCGCCCCCGACTGGCCGCGCCACCGCGCCGTCCTGGAGGCCGACATCGCCCACCGCTCACGCCAGGCCGCCGACGGCGGCCTCGACGCGGTGCTCGCCGGACTGCATTCCGGCATCGAGTGGGCCGACCACACCCTCACCCTGCGCATGACCGGCGACCACGACGACGCCCAACGGGCCGACGGGAGGGGCGTGTTGCTCATGCCGAGCGTCTTCGTGTGGCCGGACGTGGTGAGCGGCTTCGCCCGACCTTGGCAGCCGACGGTCCTCTACCCGGCCCTCGGCATGGGCCGCCTCCACCAACTCCCGCCGTCCCGCCCGCCCGAGGCCCTCGCCCGTCTCCTCGGCCACCAACGCGCCGCCGTCCTCACCGGCCTCACCACGCCCGCCTCGACCACCGAACTGGCGGACCGGCACGGCCTGGCGCCCTCCACGGTGTCCGCCCACCTCACGACCCTGCGCGAGGCGGGCCTGCTCGACTCCCGCCGACAGGGCTACTACGTCCTGTACTGCCGAACCGCCCTCGGAGACGCCCTGGTCGAGGGGAAGTAGGCGCCGCGGCGGACACGGGATCCCGGCGTCAGCTGTTCTGGGCCCGGTCGTACACCTTCTTGGCCAACGACCCGAAGACCTCACCCTGCATCTCGGTCGGAGTCAGCGAGTCCAGACCGCTGTTGACCGAGACGAGCGTGCCCTTGCCGGTGGCGGCGTTGAAACCGGCCAGCCACGGGCCGCCGCTGGAGCCGCCGGTCAGGTCGCACGGGATGGCCTGGATGCCGAGCTTCTTCTTCGGCTTGCCGACGCAGTACAGGAGTTCCTCGCCGAGCTGCGGGTGGGTGGCGGAGTAACCGAAGGCGGAGACCGGGGCGCCGACCGGGCGGTTGAAGGCGATGGCCTGACCGCCCACGACGTCGGTCAGCTTGCGTCGGCTCTTGTCCAGGTCGACGGTCAGCGTGGCCAGGTCGTCGGTGGAGTCGTTCACCCAGGTGCGCGGGGTCGCGGCGTTGCGGACCGCGAACACGCCGTACGGCTTCTTGCCCTTGCTGTAGCCGGGGACGAACACCATCGAGGTGTTGGTGTTCATCGGGGACGAGCCCAGGCGCACGCAGTGGGCCGCGGTCATCACGGCGGAGCGGTTGGCGCTCTTCACCGCCGTGGCCGTGCACCAGGTGTCGTAGCCCCGCGCGTTGACGAAGAACAGCCGCCCCACGGTCTTCAGCGCGGTGCCCGTCCAGGGCTTGGCCTTGGGCCCGGTCGGACCGAGGTCCACGGACTTCCCGACCGCCTTGATCCGGGCGGGCGTCCAGTAGGCGAGGGCGTCCTTGCGTTCCTTGACGGTGAACTTCAGGACGGAGACCGGGTCGGGCGCGGCCGTCGCCGGCATCGGCGCGGTGAGGGCGAGGGCCGTACCGACCACGGCGAGTCCGGTGGCCCGGCCACGAAGACGGCGGACGACGGAAGCGGAGGGCTCGGACATGGTGGATGTCTCCTCGGTCGGTGCGGTCGGTGCACCCTTCCAGAGACGGGATCCGGTGGTCCGGTTGGCGCTGTCGATGTTCTGTGACACAGGTGCGCCGCACGCGGGAGTCGCTCCGACGGGCGTACGGGCGGGCAGATCTTTCGAGGGCCGCCCCCGGCGGTCCGCGTCGCACCCGCCCCACCGCGCAGAAAAACCGACGCGCGCCCCGTGGGCCATGGTCACTACGATGTGGGGCGAAGACAAACCAGTCGACCGGCCGACGGGAGGAGTGCCCTGAGGGCCGGTCGGGGTCGCCGATGCCAGGGACCGCTCCCCGGGCTGCGGTGATCTTCCTTCCCAGGAGGACCCCCCGCATGTTCCGAAGTATTGGCACCGCTGTCGTCCGTCATCCCGTCTGGACGATCGTGGCATGGCTGATAGCCGCGGTGGCCATTGTCGCCACCGCACCCAGCCTGCCCTCGAACAGCGACGAGAGCAGTTTCCTGCCCAAGAGTTACGAGTCCATCAAAGCGGCGGATCTCCAGGAGAAGGCGTTCCCCAGCGCCTTCACCCCGTCCGCGATCGCGCTGTTCCAGCGCACCGACGGTGCCAAGCTGACCGCCGAGGACAAGAAGGATGTCGCCCGCATCACCACGGAGCTGGGCGACAAGAAGATCGACCAGGTGCAGAAGGTGGTCCCCGGCCAGCCGTCCGACGACGGCAGGTACACCATGACCCTGGTCCAGATGGACAGCAAGAACGCCGGCCAGCCCAAACAGGCCGACGCGGCCAAGGTGCTGCGCGACGACGTCAAGCAGCTGACCAAGGGCACGGACCTCGACGTCAAGCTCGGCGGTTCCGCCGCGCAGGCCCTGGACCAGCAGGACTCGTCCAAGCGCGGTGAAGCGCTGATCGGCATCGGCACCTTCGTCATCATCCTGGTGACCCTGCTGATCATCTTCCGGGCGCCGATCCTCGCCTTCCTGCCCCTGATCACGATCGGGTTGGTGGCCGCGATCGCCAACGGCCTGATCGCGTACGCCACCAAGCTGTTCGACCTCCAGGCCAACAGCTCGATCTCGTCGATCCTGATCGTCGTGCTGTTCGGCGTGGGCACGGACTACTTCCTGTTCCTGATGTTCCGTTACCGAGAACGGCTACGGGCAGGTGACGAACCGAAGGAGGCCATGGTCAACGCGGTCGCCCGGGTCGGCGAGGCCATCGCCTCGGCCGCGGGCGCGGTCATCATCGCCTTCCTCGCGCTGATCCTGTCGACCCTCGGCTTCCTCAAGCAGATGGGCCCGGCGCTGGCCATCGCGGTCACCGTCACCCTGATCGCGGGCCTGACCCTGATCCCGGCCGTGGTCTCGCTGATCGGGCCGAAGATCTTCTGGCCCTCCAAGACCTGGCAACGGGAGCCGCAGAACGCCCGGTTCGCCGCCCTCGGACGCGGAGTGCAGCGCCGCCCGGCACTGACCGCCGCGGTCTCCGGACTCATCCTGCTCGCCCTGTCGCTCGGCACGCTCGGCTACAAGGCCACCTTCGACCTCGCCTCGGGCTCCATGCCCAAGACCAAGGAGTCGATGGTCGTCCAGGACGAGATGCAGAAGGCGTACTCGGCGGGCGCCGCCGCCCCCACCGACGTCTACCTGTCCAGCACCGACGGCCAGCCGCTCGACGAGGGCACCTTCGACGCGTACGCCCAGAAGCTCGGGGCCGTCGACGGTGTCGCGAGCGCCAAGATGAGCCAGGTCAACAAGGACGGCACGACCGCCGACTTCACCGTCACGCTCAAGTACGAGGCGTCGACGGACAAGGCGATCGACGCCGTCGGCCGGGTGCGGGACGTCGCGCACGCCGACGCACCCGACGGTACGAAGGCCCTGGTCGGCGGTATGTCCTCGATCTACAAGGACATCGACACGGCGGTCAACCACGACTACCGGACGGTCTTCCCCGTCGCCGCCCTGCTGATCATGCTGATCCTGGGACTGCTGCTGCGCAGTGTGGTCGCGCCGTTCTACCTGATCGCCTCGGTGGGCCTCGGGTTCGGTGCCACCCTGGGTGCCACGGTCTGGATCTTCCAGGACGCGCAGGGACACTCGGGGCTGATGTTCATGCTCCCGGTGATCATGTATCTCTTCGTGGTCGCCATCGGCACCGACTACAATATCCTGATGATCGCCCGGCTCCGCGAGGAGGCCCGGGAGGGCCGAGATCCGCGCGAGGCGGCCAGCATGGCGCTGCGGCACGCCGGACCGACCGTGGCCGCGGCGGGCTTCATCCTCGCGGCAACCTTCGCCACGATGATGCTCGCGGGCAACGCGCTGCTCACGGAGATGGGCTTCGCGGTGTCCTTCGGCATCGCGGTCGCCGCCTTCGTGATGGCGATGTTCTTCACGCCGAGCCTCACCGCGCTGATCGGCCACGCGGCGTGGTGGCCCGGCCATGCGGACCGTCCGGTGGACACGTCGGGCGGCTCGACCGGCGGATCGTCCGGCACCGGGCCGTCCTCCGGCGCCGGCCGGGACACGGTCGTCCACGACCCGGCGGGGCGCTCCAGCTGACGCCTCGGTGACGCACGCACGACGGCCCGCCCGAGAAACCTCGGGCGGGCCGTCGTCGTCGAGCAGGTCAGGCGTTGGGGTCGAACGCGATGCCGGAGGGCTTCGCGGACGAGAGGTGCGAGGCGAAACTGGCGTCCTTCAGGCCGAAGTTGGCGCTCCCGAAGTCGTACGAGGTCAGCTTGTCGCGCAGACCCGCGGGGTAGCCGTTCCAGCCGACGAGCGGCGGGTACTGCCAGGTGCCCTTGTGGTTCTCCGGCGGCTCGTCGTTGGTGTTGGCCAGCCGGAAGCAGTGCGTGCTGATGCCGTCCTTGTGGTAGACGATCTTCGCGTGGCTGCCGTCGAAGCGGACCGTGGAGGCCGCGTGCACGGTGAACGAGCCGTGGTTGGACGTCGAGACGTACTGGATCGTGCCGTTCTGCACCCAGACGACGACATGCTCCCAGTCGTGCCGGTGGCCGCCGATGCTGGTGCCCGCGAGTGCCTGGTCCTTCTCGAAGTACAGGCCGTACATGTACGCGCACCAGCCGTTGTTGCACTTGTAGCGCGAGTAGGTGTTGGTGTCGTCGAGGTCGGAGGCGTCCCGGCAGTTCCCGTTGAGGGCGCCGGTCGGGTTGAGGCCCCCGTTGATCGAGCCGTCGGGGCCGATGGCGGCGGTGGAGTAGCAGCCGTCCGTGTCGTAGTCGAAGGCCGGCTGGTACGTGAACTCGGCGGCCTCGGCGTTCGCCGGCAGCGGCGGCGGGGGAGCGGCGAAGGCGACGGCGGGGAAGGCGATCACGAGCGCGGCGGCACCGACGAATCCGGTGAGCCATCTCCTGCGGTGCGTCTTGAAGGTCGATGACGACACTGCGTCCTCCTGGGGGTGTGCGGGCGCAGCCCAACGGCTGTGGGGGGAAGGGGAGTTCAGCATCCCGGGTTTTCCCTGCCGAGCCAAGAGGTCACAGGCGTCCCAGTGGTGAAGCGCAGCCCAATAGTTGGCGAGTGACCGTGAATGACCGATTGGTGACACCACGTCAGGTGAGGTCGTCCGGAAGGTCGGCCGCCGACTCGTCGGGCGCCAGGTCGGGCCGCAGCCGCAGCCAGGACGGCTGGCGCAGCAGTCCGGCCCGGGTGCGGGTGCTGTAGCGGACCTCGCCGACCAGCCGGGGCACGACCCAGCGCGCGCCCGGCACCGCGGGCACCGGGTCGAAGGGGCATACGTCCGTCCCGGCGGCGCTCAACAACGCGGCGAGCTCCGCGCGTTCGGCCTCGTTCCAGCCGGTGCCCACCCCGCCGACGTACCGCAGCCGCCCCGCCGCCCGCTGCCCGACGAGGACCGCGCCCGGCAGTCCCGAGAGCCGCCCCTTGCCCGGCAGCCAGCCGCCCACGATCACGTCCTCGGTGCGCATGTTGCGGATCTTGACCCAGGACCGGGAGCGGACGCCGGGTTCGTACACCGAGTCCAGTCGCTTGCAGACGAGTCCCTCCAGGCCGTGTTCGCGGGTGGCGCGCAGGGCCTGTTCGCCGTGTCCGACGAGCGCGGTGGGGGTGGACCAGTGCGGACCGGTGAGGCCCAACTCCGCCAACTGCTCCCGGCGTTCCGCGTAGGGGACCTTGAGGAGGGAGCGGCCCGCGAGGTGCATCAGGTCGAACAGCACGAGATGCACGGGCGCCTGTGCAGCCCGGCGCGCCGCTCGTCCCGGCGCGTGCGCGAGGCCCATCCGGGGTTGCAGCAACTGGAAGTCCGCGCGGCCCTGTTCGTCCAGCGCCAGCACCTCGCCGTCGAGAACGGCGGTCGTCCTGCCGAGCACCGTGGCCAGCGGCCGGAGTTCGGGATACGCGGCGGTGATGTCCTCCCCGGACCGGGCCCGCAGCAGGACACTGCCGTCGCCTTCGAGGTAGGCCACCACCCGCTGGCCGTCCTGCTTGGTCTCGTAGGCCCAGTGGGCGTCCTGCGTGGCGGGCGGCAGGGTGCCGGGTGTGGCGAGCATGGGCGGGATCAGGGGGAGGGTCACGGGTCAGTTGTCGACGCCGGGGCGGGCCGGCACGCGCACGGCACGCCCGGAGCATGCCGGTTTCCCCTGAACGGCGCTGCCTTCGCCTGCGCGGCGCTGCCTTCGTCCCGCACCTGAGCGAGATGCCCTGGGCGTCCGGCGCCGCAGGTCTCCGCGTCAGCGCTCCGCGGCAGGCGGTGCCTGCACCAGGCCCGACTGGTAGGCGATGACGACGAGTTGGGCGCGGTCGCGGGCGCCCAGTTTCGTCATGGCGCGGTGGACGTGGGTGCGGACCGTCAGCGGGCTGACGAAGAGCTTCCCGGCGATCTCCTCGTTGGAGTGCCCCTCTGCCACCCAGGTCATCACCTCCCGCTCGCGCGCGGTCAGCGGGGAGAGGTTGTCGGCGCCCGCCAGCCGCGCACCCCGCGCGGGTGCCGTCAGGAAGCGGCCGATCAGTACGCGCGTGGCGGCCGGGGACAGCAGCGACTCGCCCGCGGCCACGGTCCGGATGCCGTCGAGGAGCACGTCGGCCGTCACGTCCTTGCCGAGGAACCCGCTCGCACCGGCTCGCAGCGCCTGGGCGACGTACTCGTCGATCTCGAAGGTGGTGAGGATCAGCACGCGCGTGCCGCCCAGTTCGGGGTCGGCGCAGATGGTGGATGTGGCGGCCAGGCCGTCGGTGCCGGGCATGCGGATGTCCATCAGGACGAGGTCGGGGCGGTGGGTGCGGGCGAGCGCGACGGCCTCGACGCCGTCGGTGGCCTCGGCGACCACCTCCATGTCGTCGCAGGAGTCGATGAGGATCCGGAACGTGGCCCGGAGCAGGGCCTGGTCGTCGGCGAGCAGTACGCGGATGGTCATGGGGTTGGTTCCTGTCGTCTCATGGTCGCGGTGCCCCGCCCTACGAAGCGGTGGAGTACAGGGGCAGCCGCGTGGTCACCTCGAAGCCGCCCTCCAGCCGATGGCCCGCCTGGAGGGCGCCGCCGACCGAATGGGCGCGCTCGCGCATGCCGATCAGCCCGAAGCCGTGGCCCGGGACGGGCGTCGCGGGGGCGGTGGAGGTGCCGTCGTCCGTGACGGTGATGGTCAGTTGGTCGTCGCCGTAGTGCAGACGCACCTGTGCCGCCCGGGCCTCGGCGTGCTTGGCGACGTTGGTCAGCGCCTCCTGCACGATGCGGTACGCCGTCAGGTCCACGCCCGGTGTCAGCGGCCGGGGCGGGCCCTCCGTGGTCACCCGGACCGTCAGGCCCGTGGAGGCGACCGTGACCGTCAGTTCGGCGAGCTGTCCGAGGCCGGGGCTCGGGGCCAAGGGCGCGTCGGGGGTGTCCGGTTGGCGCAGCAGACCCACGGTGGCTTTCATCTCGCGCAGCGCCGACGACGTCGTACCGGCGAGGTCGGTGAGGATCTTCCGGACCTGCTCGGGATGGGTATGTGCCAGATGGGCCGCCGTGCCCGCCTGGGCGTTGGCCAGGGCGAGGTGGTGGGCGACGACGTCGTGGAGTTCGCGGGCGATGCGCATCCGCTCCTCGGCCACCCGGTGGCGGGCCTCCTCCTCGCGGCTGCGCTCGGCGTACTCGGCACGGGCCTGGACGGCGTCCAGGTAGGCGCCGCGCATCCGGACCGTGGTGCCGGTGGCGACGGGCAGCAGCAGCCAGGCGACCGGGCCGAGGGTCGTGAGGGGCCAGGGATGGGGGTTCGGGTCGACGACGACGGCCGAGGTCACCACCACGGCGAGGGTGGCGAAGAAGAGGACCCGCGTGGTGACGCGGTCGGTGGCGACCGCCAGCCGCAACAGCGCGAGCATGACCGGGGCCAGCACCAGCGGCGTGAGCAGGTGGCCCAGTGCGCCCGAGCAGGCGGCGCCGAGAGCGGTGGCCGCGACGACCGTTCGGGGGTGGGTGCGCTGCCAGAACAGGGCCCCGCAGGAGACGACGGCCAGTGCGATGGTCGCGAGCACCGAGTCGTGCCGGTGCGCGTCGGGCAGTTGGATCTCGCTGCCGAAGAGGAACGCGGCGAACAGGAGCGCCGCCGTCATGGTGTCGACGGTACGGACGTGCTCGTCCGCGTACCGCTGCCAAGGGATGCTCATCGCGTCTCTCCGGTCGGGTGCTGGAAGCCATGGTGGGCCATCCGCGGGGAACGGCGGGCGAGGGTCGCCCGCACCACCGTCCACCAGCCCGCCTACGACGTCGCCCGCACGGCCGGCGCCCAACTCC
>NZ_JBSFLV010000185.1:0-17024 GCF_053599215.1 Streptomyces sp. NPDC001002
CGGTTCGAGTCGGCCACGGTGGCGGACGCGGCCTTCGTCGCGGTGCTGATGTTCACGGTCACCAGCCGGGTGATCAGCCCGCAGTACATGGTCTGGCTGATCGGTCTCGCGGCGGTCAGCGTCTGCTTCCGCGGCAGCCGTATGGGCACGCCCGCGGTCCTGGTCCTGGTGGCGAGCTTCGTGACGGTCCTGGAGTTCCCGATCCGGTTCTCGGACGTGGTCCAGAGCACCCCCTTGGGCATCACGCTCCTCGCGGCCCGCAACGGCCTCCTGGTCCTCGCCACGATCCTCGCGGCCCGCGCCCTGTGGCGCGCCACGGTCCCCCGCGAGGAGCCGGCCCAGATGCCCGGCCCGGTCAGCCGAGTTGATCCCGAAGGTACGCCCGCCACGCGTCCGTGAACTCCTCCAGAGTGGTCCCCAGCACCTTCTTGAGCGCCCCCTCGACCGACCCCGCCCGCGTCCTGTGGTCCCCCACGGCCCGGTAGAACTCCCCGAGCTTCGCCTCGCCCCACTCGGCGGCGATCAGCCGGCAGGCCAGCCAGCCGCCCTCGTAGGCCTGCGCGAGCTTCGTCGCGTCGCCGCTGAACCCGAAGTCCCGGTCGGTCGGCAGGGCTTGGGGCACCTCGTCGTCGGCCACCGCGCGCGCCAGCTCCGGCGCGGCCTGCTCCGGGGTGCGCCCGGTGCCGCGGTAGCCGACCCAGTCCGCGTAACCCTCCGACAGCCACAGCGGGGTGGCCGCGCTGGTGTGGGCCCGGGTGGCGACATGCGTGGTCTCGTGGGTGAGCACGACCTGCTTGCCCAGGGCACCGAGGATCGCGTACGCGTCCGGGTTGACGATGACCCGGTCCGCGGGCGCGTTCGGCGCGCCGCCCACCTCGCCGGTGGTGACCGCCGCGATCCCCCGGTAGGAGGACGCGGGCGAGCCCAGCAGCCCCGCCATGCCGTCCAGGGACTTCGGTACGAGCACGACGACGTGCCCGGCCCAGTCGGACCCCCAGGCCCCCGTCACGGCCGGTACGGCGCGATCGGCGAGGTCCGCGTACCGGTGCAGTGCCTCGCTGGTCTGCCCGACGCCCAGGACGAGGCTGTGCGCCCCGCGCACGACCGCCACCTCGCCCTGGTCCCACAGCTGCTGCGCGGACTTCTTGGCGGGCGTCTCGGCGTCCACGTACCACTGCCCGTCCTGCTCCCGGCTGAGGGTCAGGGTGCGGCCGGCGGTGACGGGGGCCTTGTCGTAGCCCTCGACCTGGTAGCGCAGGTCGACGTCGGCGGTGGCGGTGGAGCCGGAGCGGTGCAGGGCGGTGACGCGGTAGGACCAGCTCGCCAGCGGCACCCCGCGCAGGTTCTCGAACCAGCTGAGCGCGCCCGTCTTCAGGAAGGCGGTGCGGTCGCGGTCCAGGACGGCGGTCGCACGGCGGTCCAGGACCTGCTGGAGGTCCTTGCGGTCGGTGGTGGCGGCGGGCTTCCCGCCGCAGCCCACCAGGCAGACGAGCAGCAGAACGAGCGCCACCGCTCCGGTTCCCGACGCCCGCCCTCGACCAGCCACTTTACGATCGTACGGCCGCGGTGCCGGGAGTGGTCAGACCCTCGTGACCGAGGAGACGGGCATCATGCCCACCGGGTCGTAGCGCACCGGCGCGCCGGGGTAGGGCGCGTGGATCACCTGGCCGTTGCCCATGTACATCGCGACATGGCTGGCGTCGGACCGGTAGGTGACCAGGTCGCCGGGCTGCGCCTGGGAGAGCGGGACCTGGTGGCCGGCGTACCGCTGGGCCTGCGAGGTGCGCGGGAGATGGACGCCGGCCTGCGCGTACGACCACTGCATCAGGCCCGAGCAGTCGAAGCCGGAGGGGCCGCTGGCGCCCCAGACGTAGGGCTTGCCGAGCGCGGTGCGGGCGGCGGCGATGGCGGCCGCCGCGCGGGCCGAGGCGGGGGCCGCGTCGCCGAGGTCGGGGATCTCCACGCGGCCGGAGCGGGAGGCGCGGTCGTAGGCGGCGCGTTCCGTGGACGGCAGGGAGTTGAGCAGTTGCCGGGCCTTGGCGAGCTTCTTCTCGACGGTCTTCTTGTGGGTGGCGACGGCCTTGCGGCTCTTCTCCAGTTCGGAGAGCTTCTCGGTGGCCTCGGAGCGCTCCTGGGCGAGTTCGCGCATGGCGGACTCGAGTTCCCTGAGTTCGCCGGTCTGGTGGACGGTGATCCGGTCCAGGACGGAGGCCTTGTCGAGGTAGTCGTCCGGGTCGTCGGAGAAGAGCAGGGCCAGGGAGGGGTCGACGCCGCCGGACCGGTACTGGGCGCCGGCCAGCGAACCGAGCGTCTCCCGCATGGAGTTGATGCGCTGCTGCTGGCGGGCGATGCGGTCCTGGGAGTCGGCCACCTCGCGGCGGAGCGTGTCGGCGGTCTCGTCGGCCTTGTTGAAGGCCTCGGTGGCTTCCTCCGCCTGCTCGTAGAGGCGGTCCACCTCGGCCTTGGTGTCGGTGTGCGGTGCGGCGCTCGCCGGTACGGCGCCGAGGGCGGCGGCCGCGGCGGACAGCGCGCACAGGGCGGTGCCGGCGCCCCGGTTGAACCCGGACGGCGATGCAAGTCGGCGATGGGACCCCACGGGAAGCCGCACTCCTTCCGCTGGCGGACGAGGAAACGCGGCAGACAGTAGCCCCGCTACCGGGGGCCCACCAAAGACCTCCGCGACCACTCAACGTGACGCCCCGCCCAAGACGCAGGTCATGGGCGGGGCGCGGGGTCAGCTGGAGTTGTCGTAATTCGCCCGTTCGGGCGGTGCGGCGTCGCGGCCTTACGGTCGATCGCTTCCGGTCGGAAGCGGACACCGAACCGGATCAGATCCGGACGCCGAACTGGAACGGCATGTTGCCGATCGACTCGTAACGGACCACGGTGCCGGTGCGCGGGGCGTGGATCACCTGGCCGTTGCCGGCATAGAGGCCGACGTGGTGCATGTCGCCGTAGAAGATGACCAGGTCGCCGACGCGCAGGTCGCTCTGGTTGTAGATGCGGGTACCGGCGCTGGCCTGGGCCTGCGAGGTGCGCGGGATGCCGACGCCGGCCTGGGCGTAGGCCCAGGAGGTCAGGCCCGAGCAGTCGAAGGAGGACGGGCCGGAGGCGCCGTAGACGTACGGGGTGCCGAGCTTGGACTGGGCGGCGGCGAAGGCCGCGGCGGCCCGGCTGGAGGCGGAGGTGGTGTTGCCCAGGTCCACGCGCTCACTGGCGCTGCGGCTGGCCCGGGCGTCGGCGTCGGCGAGCGCCGACCGCTCCGCGGCCGTCAGGGTGTTGAGCAGCTTCTGCGCCTCGGCGAGCTTGCTCTGGACTTCCTGCTTCTTCTTGCCCAGTTCGGTGCGGGTGGAGGCGAGGTCCTTGAGCTTGTCCGAGGCCTCGGCGCGCTCCTGGGCGAGTTCGCGCTGCTTCTCCTGGATCTTCTTCAGCGCCTCGACCTGCTGGGCGCTCAACTGGTCGGCGGTGGACGCCTTGTCCAGGTAGTCGTCGGGGTTCGACGAGAGGAAGAGCTGGAGGGAGGAGTCGATGGAGCCGGTGCGGTACTGCGCGGCGGCCGCCAGGCCTATGGACGAGCGGAGCTCGTTGAGCTCCTCCTGGCCGCGGGCGACGTTGTCCTGGATGGTGGAGATCTCCTTCTGGAGCTTCTCCTGCTTCTCCTTGGCGCCCGTGTACTTCTCGGTGGCCTGCTCCGCCTGCTCGTAGAGCTTGTCGACCTTCTCCTTGACCTCGTTCTTCGTGGGCTTCTCACTCGGCGCGGCGTTCGCGGCCTGGGCGCTGATGGCAACGGCGGCAGCAGCTGCGGTGGTGAGCACGGTCACACGTGCCCGACTCGGCTGCTTGGGTCGACGATGGGACGCCACGGACGCGGGCTCCTTCTTCAGAGTGATCACCCGTTCGGAGGTTCGAGCCCAGACCCTAGTGACCTTCTTGTGATCAGTTCAAATCCTCACGTGAAAAATGTTTGTCACAGAGTGCATTCTTTGCACTCAACTCACATGCAGTCATGGTCGATTGACGCTACGTTGCGTGATGATTACGCCAATTCGGGCGTTAAACCTGCAAGCTTGACCTTCGGGACAGGCGTCGGAACAGGTGCCCGAACAGGCGCTCAGATCAGCCGCTTCAGGAGCATCGCCGAAGCGATCGGCCGGGCCCCCGCCTTGGCGACCCCGTCGGCCACCTCACGGTCGGTGGACGCGACGATGACGGGCCGGCCCGGCGGCTCGGCGCGCACCAGCTGGCGGATCAACTCGTCCGCCGTGACACCCGGCTTGGAGAACAGCACCCGCACCCCGCGCGGCGGCGCGAGCAGCACCGGCGCGGCCAGTTCGGCCCCGTCGAAGACACACGTCACCTCGGCGCCGGTCTGCGCGGCGAGCTGCGAGAGCTGGCCGAGCAGCCGCAGCCGCTGCTTCTCCAGCGGCATCTGCGGATAGCCGGTCTTGGTGACGTTGTAGCCGTCGACCACCAAGTGCGCCTGGGGCAGGGCGAGAAGCTGGTCGAGAATCGCGGGATCGTGCTCGGACAGCGCCCGCGCGGCGATGTCCTTCGGGGTCATTCGTCCCGGTTCGACCGCGTCCACGGTCTCCGCGGGCCGCACGGACACCGGCGGCAACGCCAGCTCCCTGCGCAGCCCTTGGGCCGCTTCCAGTACGGTGTCCAACAGCAGGCGCACGCGCATGTCCTCGACACTGCGCCCCTCGCGCGCCGCCTTGCGCGTGGCCTCCAGGGAAGCCTCCGCCTCGGTGAGCCGCGCCTTGAGGCGCCGCGCCTCGCTCTCGGCGGCGGACAGCTGTGTCTGCCCCTCGGAGCGCTGCGCCTCCATCTCGGCGTGCACCTTGCGCAGCGCCGCCTCACCGCGCCGCACGTCACTGACGGCCGCGCGCAGCTTGCGATGAAGCGATTCCGCTTCTTTTCTGGCGGCCTCCAGATCGGTGCGCAGCCGCTCGGTCTCGGTCCGGGTTGCGTCCCGCGCCTGCGCCAGTTCCGCGCGCAGCCGCTCCAGCTCGGCCCGGCTCTCCTCGTCGGCCCGCTCGGCGTCCGCCCGCTGGGCCTCCTCGCCAGCCGCCGTCACGAGCTTCACCCAGCCCATGGGGCGCAGCACATAGGCCGCGGCCGCCACATCGAGCGGGTCCGCGGCCGGGGGCGGCGCACCCGAGTCGAGCGCGCCGGCGAGCTCCGCCTGGGCCTCTCTCAGCTTCTCCCCGATCCGCTGCCGGAACAGCGGGTCGGTCTCCAGCGCGGCCGCCATCGCGTTCCCGGCGAACTTGGCCCGCCGGTTGGGGGCGAACCGCGCGTACTGCCGCAGCTGCGCGGGCAGTTCGGCGACGGTCAGGCCGCCGAAACCGTCCGAGACGATCTGTACGACCCGGCGGCGCACACCGTCGGGCAGCGGACGGTCGAGCACCTCAGCGGTGCCGTCGCCCGGCCCCCCGCCTGCGCTCTCCACCATCCGTCACACCCCATCACCTGTGCGGGGCCGGCCCTGTCAGGAACCGGCGCCGGGCCTGTCCACGAGTTCCACCTGATCCACGGCGTTGCACCAGCGGCAGCGCACCGACTCGATGGTCTCACTGACCACCTCGCGCTCCTCGACCCTCGGCTCGCCGGCGAGGTCGAGATGGACGTACTCGACGACCTTCGACGAGCGCGTCACGTCGAAACGCGTGAGGTTGCCGCACAGGGTGCAGCGCCACCGCGTGGCCGCGGTGGGCAGGGGAACCGTCATCGTGACTGTCCGCTTTCCTTCTAGTGTCCGTGACGCCCGGCTTCCCCGGTGCGTGTGGCTCGTAACCCTACGGCCTGGCGCGTACTCGCCGCCCGTCCGTCCGCGGCGGCGAGGCGGTCTGTGCGTGTGCGTCCCGTTACGCCATGCTCTGTGTCCATGATCAGCAACTGGAGCGCGACGGTCGGCAGGACGTTCAGAACGGTCCGGATGCCGTCGGCACCGGTGACGTACGGCCTGATCGCGGCCTGTTGCCTGGTCTTCGCGGCCGGTCCGGCCTCGGGTCTGAATCCGGCCTACGGCTCCGGGGACGCGCTGCTCGCCGCGCAGCGGGCCTATTTCCACCGCTGGGGCGTGGTCCCGGCGGACCTCTTCGCGGACCCGGCCGGCTCCGCCCTCACCCCCGCGACGGCCCTCTTCATCCACGGCAGCTGGATCCACCTGCTCGGCAACATGCTCTTCCTCTACGTCTTCGGCGTGATGACCGAGGAGCGGATGGGCCGCGTGCAGTTCACGCTCTTCTACCTGGTCTGCGGCTATCTCGCCCTGCTGGGGTACGCGGCCGCCAACTCCTCCTCCGACCAGTCCCTGGTGGGGGCGTCGGGGGCGATCTCGGCGATCCTCGGTGCGTTTCTGTACCTGTTCCCCGGGGCGCGGGTGACGAGCCTGCTGCCGTTCCTGTTCTTTCTGCCGATGCGGTTTCCGGCGTGGGTGGTGCTGCCGTTCTGGGCGGCGCTGCAGTGGGTGGCGGCGGGGCGGGCGGAGCAGGGGCCCGGGGTGGCGTATCTGGCACACCTGGTGGGCTTCTCGCTGGGCTTCGGCTACGCGTGGGCCCGATTCCGCCGTACGACTAGAGTGAAGGCCGCCCCAGCTCCGGCCCCCGAGGGAGAGAACCAGCCGTGATCACCGCGATCGTCCTCATCAAGACCAGCGTGGACCGGATCCCTGAGATCGCGGAGTCGATTGCCTCGCTGGAATCTGTGAGCGAGGTGTTCTCCGTGACGGGTACGTATGACTTGATCGCGATGGTTCGGGTCAAGGAGCACGAGGATCTCGCCGAGGTGATCCCGGGGCGGATCAGCAAGATTCCCGGGGTTGAGGGGACCGATACGCATGTGGCGTTTCGGACGTACTCCCAGCATGACCTGGAGGCGGCTTTTGCGATCGGGTTGGACTCCTGACCACCTGAAGACCGCCTCCGGACCGAAACTCCTCACACAGTCGGGACGCAGCGGCCGTTCTCCGTTGTGTACTTCCACTTGGCGCCGTCGGTCACCAGTTCCTTGACCGCGCCGATGAAGCGCTCCACGTGCTCGTCGGGGGTGCCCGCGCCGAAGCTCACTCGGATTGCGTTGAGGGACTTCTCGCCCGGGGCCGCCTCGGGGGCGCCACATTCGCCCTGGGTCTGGGGGTCGGTGCCCAGGAGGGTGCGGAGCAAGGGGTGGGCGCAGAAGAGGCCGTCGCGGACGCCGATGCCGTACTCGGCGGAGAGTGCGGCGGCGAAGTGGGAGCTGTTCCAGCCGTCGACGACGAAGGAGATCACGCCCACGCGCGGGGCGTCGTCGCCGAAGAGGGACAGGACCTTCACCTCCGGGACTTCCGCCAGGCCCGCCCGTACCTTCCCGATCAGGTGCTGCTCGCGCGCGACCAGCGTGTCGAAGCCCGCCTCGGTCAGCGCCTTGCAGGCCGACGCGATGGAGTAGGCGCCGATCACGTTGGGCGAGCCCGCTTCATGCCTCGCGGCGCTGTCGTGCCACTCCACCTCCACTCCCCCGTCCTCGCGCCGGGCGACCTTGCGGCTGGCGCCGCCGCCCGCGAGGTAGGGGTCGGCCGCCTGGAGCCAGTCGGCGCGGCCGGCCAGGACGCCGGAACCGAAGGGGGCGTACAGCTTGTGGCCGGAGAAGGCGATCCAGTCGACGTCGAGGTCCTGGACGGAGACCGGGTGGTGCGGGGCGAGTTGGGCGGCGTCCAGGACGATGCGGGCGCCGTGGGCATGGGCCGCGGCCGCCAACTCCCGTACCGGCCACAGCTCGCCGGTGACGTTCGAGGCGCCGGTGACGCAGACCAGGGCCGGGCCGTAGGGGTCTCGGTTTGCGAGGGCCTGCTCCAGGGTCTCGACGGCCTGGGCCGGGGTGCGCGGGGCGTTGAGGTAGGTGACGCGGGCGTCCTGCCAGGGCAGCAGCGAGGCGTGGTGCTCGGTCTCGAAGACGAAGACCTGGCAGTCGGCGGGCAGAGCGGCGGCGAGCAGGTTGAGGGAGTCCGTGGTCGAGCGGGTGAAGATCAGCTGGTCGTCGGGGCGGCAGTCCAGGAACTCCTCGACCGTCCGGCGGGCGTTCTCGAAGAGGTCCGTGGAGAGCTGCGAGAGGTAGCCGGCACCGCGGTGGACGCTGCCGTAGTAGGGGGCGTAGGCCGCCACGTCGTCCCAGACGCGCTGGAGGGCGGGGGCGCTGGCCGCGTAGTCGAGCGCCGCGTAGGTGACTTCGCCGCCCGTGACGAGCGGGACGGTGACGTCCCGGCCCAGAACGGGCAGCTGGGCACAAATGGTCGGGGCGGCGGCAGCGGTGGAGACAGACATGGCGAACTCCCGTGAGAGGCAAGGCGGTTCCGCCGTGCGAGCGCGCAGGGCTCAAACACGGAGGAGGGTGAAAGGGGATGTGCGGAGGCGGGGCTCGGCGCCCTATCGCATTCGCTTGCTCACGGAGTACTCCCTCGATGACCAGGACCCCTGGTGTCTTTCGAGGGGCCCGCGCTTGCCGCAGACCTCGCTGCCTACGGCCTGGTCTTCACCCGGGGCACCCCGCCACGGACGGAGGGTTGCCGGACAGTCGGCCGGGGCCTCATGACTGTCACTCATGACCTGGTCCAAAAACTTACGTGAGGTGATCGTCGTCCCGCAACCCGTGTCCGGATCGCGGGACGACGACCGCCGTGGTGCTACGCGTTGCTGGCCGCCGACCAGCGCTCCAGGGTCCGCTTGGCGGCGCCCGAGTCGATCGACTCCGCCGCCTTCGCCATCCCGGCCCGGAGCTGGTCCGCCAGCGGCCCGTCACCCGGCTCCAGGGCCACCAGCGCGGCCGCCGAGTTCAGGAGTACGGCGTCCCGCACGGGGCCCGTCTCGCCGTCCAGGAGCCGGCGGGCGACGCCCGCGTTGAACTCGGGGTCGGCGCCGCGCAGGGCCTCCACGGGGACCAGCGGGAGGCCCACGTCACGGGGGTCGAAGGACTCCTCGGTGACCTTGCCGTCGCGGACGATCCACACCCGGGAGGTGGCCGTGGTCGTCAGCTCGTCGAGGCCGTCGTCGCCGCGGAACACCAGGGAGGAGTTGCCGCGCTCGGCGAAGACGCCCGCGATGATGGGCGCCATCCGCGGGTCGGCGACCCCGACCGCCTGGGCCCGCACCTTGGCGGGGTTGGTCAGCGGGCCCAGCGCGTTGAAGACCGTACGGATGCCCAACTGGCCGCGCGCGGCGCCCGCGTGACGCAGGGCCGGGTGGAACTTGATCGCGAAGCAGAAGGTGATCCCGGCCTCCTCGGCGACCTCGGCCACCCGCTTGGGGGTCAGCTCCAGGTTGACGCCGAGCCGTTCCAGGACGTCGGAGGCGCCGGACGCGGAGGACGCGGCCCGGTTGCCGTGCTTGACGACCTTCGCACCCGTGCCGGCGATCACGATCGAGGACATCGTGGAGATGTTCACCGTCTTCGCGCCGTCGCCACCGGTGCCGACGATGTCCACCGTCTTCCCGGACACCTCGATCACGTTGGCGTGCGCGTACATCGCGCGCACCAGACCGGTGATCTCCTCGACGGTCTCGCCCTTGGCCCGCAGCGCCACCACGAACCCGGCGATCTGCGCGTCCGTCGCCTCGCCGCGCATGATCTGGTCCATCGCCCAGAAGGTCGCGTCGGCGTCCTGGTCCTTGCCGTACAGCAGGGAGTTCAGTACCTCGGGCCAGGAACGGCCCGCCGCGGTGTCGCCTCCAGCGGGGGTCACAGCGCTCATACGGCCGCTCCTGGGTGTCGTAGAAGATGCTTCACAAGACGTGCCCCACCCTATCCAGCGCGTGGCACGGCGAAGGGCCCCGTCCGGTGTTCGGACGGGGCCCTTCGACTGTGGCGTGGCGACGCCTCAGCGATCAGTGGTGGCCGTGGCCGCTCGTGATCTCCTTGTACTCCTCGACGGTGGGCTTGGGGATCTGGGACTCCTCGCCGTAGTACGCCTCGCTCAGCTTGGCGCGCAGCTTCTCGGAGCCCTTCACCTTGCGCTCGACGCCGTTCTCGTCGACGGTCGCGCCGATCGCGGCCGGCACGTACTGCTCGTGCGCGGTGAGCGTGTGCAGCGCGTCCTGGCTGAGCGGCTCGTGCACCTCGATGAACTCACCGTGCGGCAGGCGCTTGATGATGCCCGACTCGCGGCCGTGCAGCACCTTGTCGCGGTCCCGGCGCTGCAGGCCCAGGCAGATCCGCTTGGTGGCGACGAACACCAGGACCGGCACGACGAAGAAGCCGATGCGCACGAACCAGGTGATCGAGTTGATCGACAGGTGGAAGTGCGTGGCCCAGAGGTCGTTGCCGCCACCGACGAGCAGGACGAAGTACCAGGAGATCCAGGCGGCGCCGAACGCGGTACGCGTCGGGACGTTGCGTGGACGGTCCAGGATGTGGTGCTCGCGCTTGTCGCCGGTGACCCAGGACTCGATGAACGGGTAGACCGCGATCGAGACCAGGACCAGCGGGAAGATCACCAGCGGGATGAACACGCCCAGGACGAGCGTGTGGCCCCAGGCGTTGATCTCCCAGCCCGGCATGACACGGATCAGGCCCTCGGAGAAGCCCATGTACCAGTCGGGCTGGGCGCCCGTGGAGACCATGTCCGGCCGGTAGGGGCCCATGGCCCAGATCGGGTTGATCGAGGCGATCGCCGCGACGGCCGCGATGACACCGAAGACCAGGAAGAAGAAGCCTCCGGCCTTGGCCATGTAGACCGGCAGCAGCGGCATGCCGACGACGTTGTTGTTCGTCTTTCCGGGGCCCGCGAACTGCGTGTGCTTGTGGTAGAAGACCAGGATCAGGTGGCCGACCACGAGCCCGAGCATGATGCCCGGCAGCAGCAGGATGTGGATCGAGTAGAACCGCGCGACGAAGTCGCCGCCCGGGAACTCGCCGCCGAAGAGGAAGAACGACAGGTACGTGCCGACGATCGGCACGGACAGGACCGCGCCCTCCATGAAGCGGACACCGGTGCCGGAGAGCAGGTCGTCCGGGAGCGAGTAACCGGTGAAGCCGGTGAACATGCCCAGGACGAACAGCAGGAAGCCGAACAGCCAGTTGACCTCACGCGGCTTGCGGAACGCACCCGTGAAGAACACGCGCATCATGTGCACGAACATCGCGGCGAGGAAGATCAGCGCGGCCCAGTGGTGGATCTGCCGGATCAGCAGACCACCGCGCACATCGAAGGAGATGTGCATGGTCGAGTTGAA
Source organism: Streptomyces sp. NPDC001002 (assembly GCF_053599215.1). Lineage (NCBI taxonomy): Bacteria > Bacillati > Actinomycetota > Actinomycetes > Kitasatosporales > Streptomycetaceae > Streptomyces > Streptomyces sp. NPDC001002. Next base: position 11,208 of record NZ_JBSFLV010000185.1, read on the forward strand.
GGCCTCGGACATCATCTGGCCCTGCAGCGGGATGTAGCTGCCGTGGTACTCCACCTCGTTCATCGACGGGTGGAAGAACAGCGTCAGGTACACACCCGTGAGGATGATGATGATGAAGCTGTAGAGGCAGACCTCGCCCAGCATGAACGACCAGTGGTCGGGGAAGATCTTGCGCATGTTGGCCTTGGCCAACCCGTAGATCCCCAGCCGGCCGTCCGCCCAGTCGGCGACGCGCTCGCCCGCCGGGGCTTTGCCGCGCCGGGCCTCGTTGCTTGCGGTGCTCTCGTTGGTGCTCATCCGCGCTCCCAGAATGCAGGACCGACGGGCTCTTCGAAGTCGCCGAGCGCCTCGAGGTAGCCCTCGTCGTTCACGCCGATGCGCAGCTGCGGCAGGGCGTGCCCGGCGGGGCCGAAGATCACTCGGGCACCGTCGGAGAGGTCGAAGGTGGACTGGTGGCAGGGGCACAGCACGTGGTGCGTCTGCTGCTCGTACAGGGAGATCGGGCAGCCGACGTGGGTGCAGATCTTCGAGTACGCCACGATGCCCTCGTGCGACCACTCGAGCTCGCGCTTGTCCTTGATGTTGTCCGGCTGGAGCCGGACGATCATCAGGGCCGCCTTGGCGATCTCGGTCTGGAACTCCTCGTCGTGCTCCTCCAGGCCCTCGGGCTTGGCGAAGGTCAGCGAGCCGACCGCGACGTCGGAGGGGCGCAGCGGCTCGTTCGTGTTCATGTTGACGAGCAGCTTGCCCTTGGACCAGATGGTGTGGCGGAGCTTGGTCCCGGGCAGCGGGCCGAGGTCGCGCAGCAGCATGACGCCGGAGAGCGGGAACAGGGCCAGCGCGCCGAACATCGTGTTGCGGATCAGCTTGCGCCGGCCGAGCGCGGACTCCTTGGCGCCCTGCTTGAAGTCGGCCAGCACCTTGGCCTTGACCTCGGGCGTGGCCTCGATCGCGTGCCGCTCGTCGGCGATCTCCACGTCGGACATCAGGGTGCGGGCCCAGTGGACCGCGCCCGCGCCGATCGAGAACAGCGCGAGGCCCAGGGTCAGGCCGAGCGCGAAGTTCAGCGCGTTGATGTGACCGATCGGGAAGACGAAGATCGCCTTGTCGTGCGGGATCGCCACGTAGGAGGCGATGAAGCCGACGGTGGCCAGCATCGACACCGTGAACAGGAAGGCCACGACGCGCTCGGACCGCTTGGCGGCCCGCTCGTCGATGTCCTGCACCCGGTGCTCGTGGGGCGGCAGTCCGGGGTCGGCGAACGGGTCCTGCTCGTTCGCGACGCCTACCGCGCCGTGCGCGTCCTGCTCAGCGGGCAGGTTCTCTTCTGGAATGTCTTGGCTACTCATGACTTCTTGGCCTTTGCGGTCCGAGCGGCGACCCAGACGGCGACCGCGATCAGCGCGCCGAGTCCGAAGACCCAGGCGAAGAGGCCCTCACTGACCGGCCCGAGGCCACCCAGTTCGAGGCCACCAGGGCTCTCGGTGTCGTCGCCGTTGACCGCGTTCAGGTACGCGATGATGTCCTTCTTGTTCTTCTCCGACAGCGTGGTGTCGGGGAAGGACGGCATGTTCTGCGGGCCCGTCTGCATGGCCTCGTAGATGTGCTTGGGGGCGACACCTTCGAGGTCCGGCGCGAACTTGCCGTGCGTCAGCGCACCGCCCTTGCCGGTGAAGTTGTGGCACTGGGCGCAGTTGGTGCGGAAGAGCTCACCACCCTTGGCGATGTCGGCGCCGTCGGGGCCGTACTGGGCCTTCGTGGGGACGGTCGGGCCGGCGCCGAGGGAGGAGATGTACGCGGCGAGCTGGTCGATCTCGGCCTGCGTGTAGATGACCTTCTTCTTCGGGATCTGCGCGCCCGGCTGCTGGGCCGGCATACGGCCGGTGCCGACCTGGAAGTCGACGGCCGCGGCGCCCACGCCGACGAGACTCGGACCGTCGGAGGTGCCCTGACCGCCGGTGCCGTGGCAGCTTGCGCAGCCCACGGAGTAGAGCTTCTTGCCCTCGTCGATGGCGAGGGACTGGGCGGTCTCATCGGCCTGCGCCTTGCTCGCGGGCGCGAACGCGGCGTACAGCCCCCCAGTGGCCGCCAGCGCGAGGAGTAGGACGACGACAGCCGCCAGCGGATGGCGTCGTCGTGCGGAGAGCTTTTTCACGGATTACCCCGGTGTCAGGATCTTCTGCGTCGATGCTTCTGGAAAGTGCGTCTGCTGGACGCACGCGGGAGCGGGCCCGCCTACTTGATCAGGTAGATCGTGGCGAAGAGGCCGATCCAGACGACATCGACGAAGTGCCAGTAGTAGGACACGACAATGGCCGCGGTCGCCTGCTCGTGCGTGAACCTCTTGGCCGCGTAGGTACGGCCGAGGACGAACAGGAAGGCGATCAGGCCGCCCGTCACGTGCATGCCGTGGAAGCCGGTGGTCAGGTAGAACACCGAGCCGTACGGGTCCGAGGAGAGCGAGAGGCCGTCCTCCTTCACCAGCTCCGTGTACTCGAAGATCTGACCGCCGATGAAGATCGCACCCATCACGAACGTGACGATGAACCAGCCCCGGAGCTTCTTCACGTCCCCGCGCTCGGCGGCGAAGACGCCGAGCTGGCAGGTGAGGGAGGAGAGCACCAGGATCGTGGTGTTGGTCGCGGAGAACGGAAGGTTGAGATGGCTTGCCATCTCCTTCCAGTGATCCGGACCGGTCACCGATCGCAGGGTGAAGTACATCGCGAAGAGGGCCGCGAAGAACATCAGCTCGGAACTCAGCCAGATGATGGTTCCGACGCTGGTGAGGTTCGGCCGGTTGACCGACGGGTGCGCGTGCCCGGTTTCTACTGTCGTTGCTGTCGCCACGACCGACATTATGTCGGTCGCTTATCCCGCCCTCACTCCGGGGGGTGCCGTTCGGAGTGTCCGCACCGTGTGTACTGCCCGTATGGCCCATCGAAGCGGTGTTCCAACAGGTGTTGACGGCGTGTTCAAGGGAGTAGCATCCGCCGCATCGGTCCCCGGGGTTCCCGACCAAAGACGCGGAGGAACAATGCAGCCGACTGCCACGGTGCTGGTCTACAGCGATGACTCCAACACGCGCGAGCAGGTCCGGCTGGCCGCCGGGCGCAGGCCGGCTCCGGACGCGCCGTTGGTGGAGTTCCTGGAGTGCGCTACGCCTGCGGCGGCCTTGAAGGAACTGGACCGGGGTGGGATCGACGTCTGTGTCTTCGACGGGGAGTCCTCGCCGATGGGGGGCATGGGGTTGTGCCGGCAGGTGAAGGACGAGGTGTTCAACTGCCCGCCGGTGCTTGTCCTCATGGGGCGGCCTCAGGATGCGTGGCTCGCCACGTGGAGTCGGGCTGAGGCGGCTGTGACGTTGCCTGTGGATCCGGTGGAGTTCGCGTCGGCGCTTGCTGCGCTGTTGCGGGACAAGAAGGCTCTGAGCGCCTAGGAGCACGGTTCGGCCCGTAGTTCGGCGACTGCGGGCCGATGTGGTTGCTCGCGCAGTTCCCCGCGCCCCTGACGGGGCGCTCACACTGCCGTTGGTCTGAGACGGGCCGTGTCCTCGGGGCTTGGGGTGTCCGGGGTGTTGGCGATCAGGGCGCTGCCGTTGCGCCACTTCTTCCAGCCCACGTTCCAGTCGCCGAAGCCGTTGCCGAAGGGTTCCATTTCGTCGCCGTAGGAGTTGACGACCTTGACGACGTCGCCCTGGTGGATGTTGTCGAAGAACCACTCGGCGTTGCTGGTGCTCATGCCGGTGCAGCCGTGGCTGACGTTCTCGTAGCCCTGGGAGCCGACGGACCAGGGGGCCGCGTGGACGTACTCGCCACTCCAGGTGACGCGGGTGGCGTAGTAGACCGGCAGGTCGTAGTTGTCCGAGGAGCCCTCGGCGATGCCGACCGTGGTGCCGCGCATACGTACGAAGTACTCCTTGCCCAGTACGACCTTGACGCCGTTGCGGGTCTCGAAGCCGGGCTTGCCCGTGGTGACCGGGAGTTCGTTGATCTCCTTGCCGTTCTTCCAGACGGTCATGGAGTGTGACGAGGCGTCCGTCACGGCGATGATGCGGTCGCCGATGGTGAGCTTCAGGGGCTTGGAGGCGCCGCCCCAGAGGCGGTCGCTGATCTTCACGCCGTCCAGCTCGCTGCGGACCCGCACGGTCGCGTGGGTGGGCCAGTAGTCCTTGGGCCGGTAGTGGAGTTCCTTGTCGTCCACCCAGTACCAGGCGCCCTGCACGGCGGGTACGGAGTCGACCCTCAGGGCGCGTTCCACGATCGCCCGCTGCGCCTTGTCCTTGACCGGCTTGTCGAGCTCGGCCGTGACGGGCTGTCCGACGCCGTACTTGCCGCCCTCCGGCCCGAACTTCACCGTCAGGGGCTTCTTGGCGGTGGGCTTGCTGGTGTCGAAGGCGAGGACCTTGCGGCCGGGGGCGCCGTCGTCGTCCTCGGTGCTCACCCGGACCGTGTAGTGGGCGCTGGCGGCCAGCGGGGAGGTGCTGTGCCAGCGAGTGCCGTCGGCACTGAGTTCGCCCGTCACATAGCGACCCTGGGCGTCCATGGCGGTGACGTCCGTGATGCGGCCGTCGTCGTCCGACGCGGTCACTTCCAGGGGCTTGTCCGGGTCGACCTTCTTTCCGTCGTCAGCGGGGCCGTTGAAGGAGATCTGGTCCGTCGCGTCGTACGGCTTCGCGGAGAGCGGGTTGCCGCCGCTGCCGCAAGCGGTGCCGCCCGCGCCGAGGGCGATCACCAGCAGCGTGCAGCTGACGACGGTGCGGGTGCGCGGAGAGTGGTTCATACGATCACGTTATGGACGTACGTCGGCGGCGGCGCGGCGAGTAACTCGTACGAGGGACCAGTAGTGCGGCAAAAGCAGGAGCCCGGACCCTCCTGACGGAGTGTCCGGGCTCCAGAACGTGCCGGGCGTGCTACTGGGTGCGGTTCTCACCGCGGTAGTACTCGAAGACCCAGCCGTACAGACCGACCATGAGGATCGGCGCCGAGAAGTACAGCAGCCACCAGCCGATCGCGATCGACAGGAAGGCGAGCGCGCCGCCGATGCCGAGGGCGAGCGGCTGCCAGCTGTGCGGGCTGAAGAACCCGACCTCGCCGGCATCGTCAGCGACGTCGGCTTCCTTGTTGTCCTGCGCGCCGACGTCGACCCGCTTGGCCGTGAAGCCGAGGTAGAAGCCGATCATGATGCACAGGCCGAAGGCCAGGAAGAGCGCCGTGGTACCGGCCGGCTCCTTCGACCACACGCCATAGACGACCGCCATGGCGAGGACGAAGACGCTCAGCCACATGAACATCCAGCCTTGGACCTTCACTTGCCAGCCTCCTTGCCACCGGCCAGAGCCTTCTCACCGTGAGGCGCGTTCTCGAGCTGGTCGAGAGCGGCGATCTCCGGGTGGTGCAGGTCGAACGCCGGGGATTCACTGCGGATCCGCGGAAGGGTGAGGAAGTTGTGCCGCGGCGGCGGGCAGGACGTGGCCCACTCCAGGGAGCGGCCGTAGCCCCACGGGTCGTCGACGCCGACCGGCTTGCCATACTTGGCCGTCTTCCACACGTTGTAGAGGAACGGCAGGATCGACATGCCGAGCAGGAACGAGCTGATCGTCGAGATCGTGTTCAGGGCGGTGAAGCCGTCGGCCGCCAGGTAGTCGGCGTAGCGACGCGGCATGCCCTCGGCGCCCAGCCAGTGCTGGACCAGGAAGGTGCCGTGGAAGCCGATGAACAGCGTCCAGAACGTGATCTTGCCGAGCCGCTCGTCGAGCATCTTGCCGGTCATCTTCGGCCACCAGAAGTGGAAGCCGGCGAACATCGCGAAGACGACCGT
>NZ_JBSFLV010000186.1:0-17023 GCF_053599215.1 Streptomyces sp. NPDC001002
CCGATGGCGCGGTCGATCTCGTCGTCGGACAGGCCGTGTTCGGCGACCTGGTCGAGCTCGTCGCGGCAGATCTTCAGTACGTCGTGGACCTGCGACGAAGGTGTAGCAGTCCCCGGGGCCGGCGTTCGCTGCGGAGGCGCAACCGCCCTTGCGCAGCTTGCCCTTGGCTGTGGCCTGGGCCTGGGCGAACTGCGGGTCGCCGCTGAGGATGCTCGGGTGGGTGTTGAGCGTGTTGTGCAGACCCTGCGCGGCGGACCAGTCGAAGAACCCCTTCGGATCGGGGAACTTGGTCCGGTCGATTTCCCAACCGCTCCATGTGTTGGGCGACTTGAAGTCGGTGTCGGTCACCAGCACGTCCAGCGGTACGCCCTCGGCGCGGAAGGCGGGCAGGATCCGGTCCCGGTAGTCGGCGGCGGTGCGGTCGATGTACTCCGAGTACCAGACGCCGTACGCCCATTCGGGAAGCAGCTCGGGCGGGCCGGTCAGGGTGGCCAGGTCGGAGAGGGCCTGCTTGTAGTCGTGGCCATATCCGAAGACGTAGCCGTCCTGGTAGGGCCTGCCACCACGCACAGGCCGTTGGGTGACCTGGCGGGTGCCGGTGTCGTACAGCGCCGAGGAGGTGTCGTCGAGCAGGTACCAGCCGTCCTTGTACAGCAGGCCGGGAGTGGTGACGGGAGCTCCGTTGTCGCCGTTGAGACCGTCGAGGCTGCGTCGATAGCCGCCCAGTGCGAGGTGGGGTTGTGGAGCCGGCGCGCCGGTCGCGGTGACGGAGACCGTGTCCAGGTTGACGTGACAACTCGCGGCATCCGGGCAGCTGATGGTGATGTCATTGGCCCCGGCCTTGAGGGCGACGGGGACCGATGCGGTCGCCCAGGTGTCCCAACTCCCGGTGACAGGCAGCGACAAGGTCTGGGTACCGCCCGCGGAGGACACGGCGGCGGTACGGGTCTGGTTGAGCCCGTCGCCGCCACGGGCGTTGGCGTAGCGCACCTGCACCGCGTAGGTGCCGTCCGCCGGTACGCCGACCAGGTGGGCCGACACGCCTGCCCCCTGGTTCAGTTCGCCCAGGAAGGCGCTGCCGGAGTAGCCCGCGTGGTCGGTGGCCACGACCGCCGAGCCCGAGACGCGGTCGGCTTCCGCCTCGCAGTTCACCCCGAACCGGCAGTCCGTGATCGCGGTCGTGGACGTCGGCGGATAGGCGCCGCCCTGGTTCACCAGAGCCACGCTGTCGATGTTGACGTTGCCCGAGTCCGCGGCGCTCCTCGTCAGCGAGATGGTGTGGTGACCGGCGCCGAGTTGCACCGCGCTGCGCGCCAGACCCCACGCGTCCCAACTCCCGGTCGTGGGCAGGCTCACCGACCGTTCCGCGCCGCCGTCCACCGACAGCGTCAGGCTGCGTGTCACGTTCTGGCCGTCGCCGCCGACGGAGTTGGCGTACCAGACGTCGAACTCGTACGTCCCCGAAGCGGCGACATCGACGTCCGCGGACAGGGAGCTGCCCGTCCCCTCGAACCCGGCCAGAAACCCGGAGCCCGTGTAACCGGCATGATCCGAGGCGACGCCGACCCCGCTGTGGGACGTCTGCTCCGCCTCGCACAGGGCGCCCGGTCCGCAGGTGAGCCGCTGCCAGGGTGCCGCGTCGACCGGCGCGCCGCCGGCCGTGACCTGCACGGAAAGGTTCCGGGCGTCGAAGGGTCCTGAACCGACCTGGTACTTGAGGGTGAGAGCGCTCGTCCTGATGGTCAGCCAGCCGTCGGCCGTGTTCGTGGTGTACGAGGGCGGCGTGAACGCGCCGCGGCCGATGGCGTTGAAGGTGGCGCTGTCCGTGAACCTCCCGTCCTGCGCGTACTCGGTACGGATCAAGGTCGGGGAGAGCACCTGGAAGCGTGCGTTGCCGGACGTCACCGATGAACTCCGGTGTCCTGTAGGCCCGTTGGCCGACGCCTCCCCCGTTCCGGATACGACCATGGCGGCCAGGCTGCTGACGAGGGCGACGACCGTGACACGTCTTCGCAGGAAGCGCGTCGCGCGTAACGCCGATCTTCTTCTCATGGACAGCTCCGTCCTGAAGCGGGCTTGTCGGCCCGTGGTGAAGGTGTGCCGGTCCCCGTGCGCGCCTGGTGGAATGTGACGCCGTACGACATCGTTGTCAAGCCTCTGCGTTCACATCCGCGGCCTGCCGCACATGCGTCCGCCCTGGCACACGTGACACTCCCGTGCACGCCAGGGCGGACCGCGGCAACTGCGGGACAGGCGCTGACTGTTCACCTGCCTTGTCTCAGCCTTGCGACGAGGTTTTCGTCAGACTCTCCGGCGACCCACGATCCGGCGGCCTACTCGCCTGCCCCGAAGCCGATCCCGATCCCGATCCCGAACCCGGTGCCGAACCGCCCGGTGCGGAAAGCAGGCGAAGACGTGATCGGTCCCGCTCTCCGGGCTCGACCGGTGCCAGGCGCTTGAGAAGCATCGGGGTCAGCCGTCGGTACGCGGCCGGATCGACCGGACCGAGCCAGTGCGCGGCGCGGATGAGCGGGTTGATGTTGAGGCCGAGGTCTCCCAGTACTTCGTCGGCGTTGTGCATGGAGAACGGGATGATCTTGGTGCCCCGGCAGTGATGCGTGTCGGTGGCGATGTCCATGAAGGCCAGTTGCTCGACGACCGCGTGCCTCATGGTCTCTGTGTCGGGTGTCTTCACCGCGCCGGCGAGGTCGGCGGCGATCCACAGCGCGGCGATCTCCGCGTTGAGCGGGCTGAAGAAGGAGGAGTTGTAGCCGTTGAAGTACAGGCCGGGAATCCCGAGGGGCAGGATCTGGCGGTAGAGCATGAAGTTGCCGCGCTCGTCCAGCAGTTGGCCGCGTACCTCCTCGGGCAGGAACGGGACGCCTTGGGTGAAGCCGGTGGCGCAGACGATCAGGTCGGCAGGCAGCACGGTGCCGTCGGACAGGCGCGCGGAGGGTGCGCCGTCCACGTCGAGGAGTTCCTCGACGGTCCGGTCCCGGTGGACGGTGATGTCGCCTTCAGTGACGGCCTCGAAGAACCCCTCGGTCGCGAGCCCGATGGCGCCGCGCACGATGTCCTCCATCGCCCCCTCGGGTACCAAGTCGAGCCGTTTGAGCCCGAGTTGACGTACTGACACCGAGCCGATGGAGTTGATCATCCGGCGGCGCAGGCCGTTGCCGGGGCCGTGCAGGAAGCGTTCGAGGCCGCGCGGGCGGATGTAGCGGAACAGCGCTTCGCCGAGCCTGGTGAGCAGCAGCATCTTGAAGTTCAGCCGGCCGCCGATCTTCCGCGGGACCTTCCACAGCAGTTGGCGTGCGATCACGTCGGTCCGGGTGGCGACGGCGCTGATCGGCACGGCCACGTCGCAGGCCGATTTGCCGTAGCCGACGACGAGGACGCTGCGGCCGCGGGCCTGCTCGCCGTCGTGGAACTCGGTGCCCGCGCACACCCGGCCGCCGGCCGCGGTGAACTCCGCCAGGCCGTCGAACTTCGGCACGGCCGGCTCGCAGAACACCCCATTGGCGACGACGAGTTGATCGTAGGTCTCCGTGGTGTGCGCGCCTGTGGCGTCCCGGTACTCGATGCTCCACCCGCCGTCGTCGATCGGCCCGGCCGAGATCACCTCGGTGTTCAGGCGCAGGGCGGGTTCGAGGCCGAAGTGCGCGGTGTAGTAGGCGAGGTAGGACTGGACCTGGGCGCCGTCGGGCCATTCGGGGAAGTCCGCGGGCATGGGGAAGTCGGAGAACGAGTACTGCGCTTTCGGGCTCTGGGTCGTCACTCCCGGATAGCGACGCATCCGGCTCCACACGCCGCCCACGTCCGGGGCCTTCTCGAAGACGTCCGTCCGGTGCCCGGCCTGCGTGAGTACCTTCGCGGTGACCAGGCCCGCGACTCCGGCACCGATGATGGCGATTCTCATGGTCACGCGACCTCGGGCGGGAGTTGGAGCTCAATGCCGAAGTCGGCCATGATCTTCTTCATCAGGCCGATGTCCTTGGGTCCCGGCGGCATTTCCGCGAGCGCCTGGTAGTAGCCCTCCAGGCCGGCGGGCGAGACGACGGAGATGACGCGCGACTCCTCCGGATAGGGGTTGCGGAAGGCGTGGATCACATCGCGCGGCAGGTAGAGGTAGTCGCCGTGTTCGAGGACGAAGTCCTTGCCGCCGAGGTGTACGTCGAGTCGGCCGGCCAGGCAGATAAAGGACTCGTCCTCACGGGTGTGCACGTGCGGCGGTGGCCCGTCCGTTTCCGGCGGGACCGTGTACTCGAACAGCGAGTACGCGTCGCGCGTCGCGGCACCGTCCGCCTTCAGCGTGACGCCCAGCCCGATCGCCGCGATCTTGTGCCCTTCGCGGGAGGGCAGCATGTAGCCACCGCCTAGAGTCACCGTCGTCTCCTTCCGGTCGCCACCGCGGCCGTCCGACCGCGGCGCTGGTCCGCTCGGCTCAGCGTCGGTTCACAGCGGTCCATGTGCAATGGACCAGTCCCACCCGTTGGGACTTTTTCAAGGGCGGGTGCTGCAGGAGCGGTCAACAACGGGCGCTGTAGGAGCGTTCAACGCCGGGTGCTGTGAGCGCGTTCAACGACGGCTGCAGTAGGCGCGCTCACCGACGCGTGCTGTAGGCCCGGGAAGCCGCCGCGGCGGCGAGCCGCACCGCCGGCCCGGCCCGGTCGGCGCGGACCAGGGCGGTGGGCCCGGTGACGGACAGGGCGGCGGCGACCCCACCGTCGGGGCCGAAGATCGGGGCCGCTACGCAGCTCACACCGATGTTGCCCTCCTCTCGCTCCACCGCCCAGCCCCTGGCCGGCACAGCGGTCAGCTCGCGGATGACGGCCTCCTTGGAGGTGAGCGTGCGCGGATGGCGCGGCGGCAGTCCGGCGTCGAGTACGGCGTCGATGGTCGCGGTCTCGCTGTAGGCGAGGATGGCCCGGCCCAGCGCCGAGCAGTACGCCGGGACGATCCCGCCGACCTGGGAGAGCATCGGCATGGGGCGGTGACCGGTGATCTTCTCGACGACCAGGATCTGCGCGCCGTCCAGGACGCCGAGCTGCACGGTGTTCCTGGTCGCGCTGTGCAGGTCCTGCAGGTAGGGCAGCACGGCCTCGCGCAGTTCGAGCCGGATCGGGGCCAGGCTCGCGATCTCGAACAGCCGGTTCCCGATCCGGTAGTGGCCCTGGGGTTTGTCCAACCAGCCGAGCCGGATCATCCGGTCCGCGGTGCGATGCGTGGTCGAGCGGGGCAGCCCGCAGCGGGCCACGAGCGCGGAGAGGGTCAGCTCGCGGTGGGCCGCGTCGAACGCGCCGAGGATCGCCGCCGCGCGCTCCAAGCCCGAGCTCTCCGCCTTGCCGTCCCGCGCAGTGGGACTCGTCCCTTGTTCCCCGGGGGTCATGCCGGTCACGCTAAAGCCGTCCCCGCCCGGCGGACAAGCGGACAAGGCGAGGACTCGGGAGGATGCCACCATCATGCGGACTGCACTGGTCGGCGGCGGTGCCGGCGGTATCGGCCACGCGATCGCCGAGCGCCTGGCGGGTTCGGGCGACCGGGTGGTGATCACCGGTCGGCACGCGGACACCCTCGTAGCCGCGACTGCCCGGCTCTGCGCGGCCGTTGGCGACGGCGCGGCGAGCGAGGTGCACGCGCTGCTGAGCGACATGGCCGATCCGGCCTCGGCCGCGGCGGCGATGGAGGAGGTCGACGACCGGTACGGCGGTCTCGACGTCCTCGTGCTCAACGCCGGTGGTCCGCCGCCCGGTCGGATCCTCGACCTCGACGACACCGGGTGGCGGGAGGCGTACGAACTGCTGCTGCTCGGTCCCCTGCGGCTGGCGCGGCTGGCCATGCCGGGCATGGCGAAGCGGGGTTTCGGGCGGGTGGTGTTCGTGACGTCCACGGCAGTGCGCCAGCCCCAGCCCGACCTGGCCACCTCCGTAGTGCTGCGGTCAGCGGTCACGGCCGCGGCGAAGCTGCTCTCCCTGGAATTCGCGGCCGAGGGCGTGACCGTCAACTGCGTGGCTCCCGGCGCCACTTCGACCGAGCGGCGTACGCAGATCCTGGCCAACCGGGCGCGGGCGGCACACCGCGGCTTCGACGAACTCGACGCGCAGGACCTCGCGCACATTCCGGCCGGGCGCGCCGCGCGTCCCGCGGAGATCGCGGCCGCCGTGGCGTTCCTGGCCTCCGACGACGCGGCGTACATCAACGGGACCGTACTCACGGTCGACGGCGGAAGGACGGAGACGATCTGATGGCGGCATCGGGATCCCGCTTCACCATGGCCGATTTCCTCGGCTCGCTCCACGACACCGTGCAGCCCGGCGCGGCACGGCCGGTCGTCGTGCACGCCGACGAGCTCGCGCCGTTGCCGGCCGACCAGGTGCACAATCCGACCGTGCTGGCGATCGCCGGTCTGCTGCCGACGGCCACCTTCGAACTCTTCCGGCAGACCATCCCGCCGGGCCTGAGTTCGGACATGCAGCGCCACCACCACGAGACGGTGCACTTCGTCATCAGCGGGATCGGCCACAGCGAGATCGAGGACGACACCGAACCCTGGTCCACCGGCGACTTCATCTACACCCCGCCCTGGACCTGGCACCGCCACTACAACGACTCGGAGACCGAGCCGGTCGAGTTCCTGACCATCGAGAACTCCCGCCTGCTGAACCTGCTGGGGGTCGGACGACGGCAGAGCGCGGGACTGGCCACGGTCGCCGAAGCCCGCGCACGCTTCAAGGAGGAGCAGGCATGAGTCCGTTGCCCGCCCACATCGGCATCTGGGGCGAACTGTCCGACGTGGAACACGAGTTGCGGTTCGTCGACGTGGCCGGCGTCCGTACCCGGGTTCTGCGCGCGGGGTCCGGCCCCGAGCTGATCCTGCTGCACGGCACCGGCGGACACCTGGAGGCCTACGCCCGGGACATCGCCGGGCTCGCCGCCGACTTCCGTGTCACCGCCTACGACATGGTCGGCCACGGCTGGTCCGACCTCCCGGACCGGCCGTACACGATCGACGTGCTCTCCGATCACCTCATCGGCCTGATGGATGCGTTGGGGATCGACTCGGCGCACCTGTCCGGCGAGTCGCTCGGCGGCTGGGTCACCGCGTGGACCGCGGCGTACCACCCCGACCGCGTCGAACGGCTCGTGCTCAACACCCCAGGAAACATCGCCAACAAGCCCGAGGTGATGGTCCGCATGCGCGACAGCACCCTGGCCGCCGTCCGCGACCCGAGCGACGAAACCGTGCGCCGCCGCGTCGAGTTCCTCTTCCACGACACCTCGATGGTCACCGACGAACTGGTGAACCTGCGGCGCGCCGTCTACGGCCGTCCCGGCTTCCTGCGCGCGATCGAGAACACGTTGGTGCTCCAAGACCCGGAAATACGAAGGGACTTCGCCTGGAACCCGGCCTGGGTCGGCGCGATCACCGCGCCCACGCTCCTGCTGTGGACCGACCACGACCCGACCGGCGGCCTCGACGAGGCGGCGATGCTCCAGAGCTGGCTGCCCGACGCGCGCCTGTATGTGATCGAGGGCGCGGGCCACTGGCCGCAGTGGGAGAAGCCCACTGAATTCCTGCGCGCCCACCGCGACTTCCTCCTCCTCGGCAAGGACCCGGCATGAGCGAGATCATCGGCCTGGTCGCCCTGTCCCACTCCCCGTTCGCCACCCTGCTGCCGCCCGACGGCCCCGAGCAGCCCGGCGGCCGATTTCTCGCCGATGCGGCCCGACTCTCCCGGGCAGTCGCACGGTTGGCACCCGACGCGGTCGTGGTCATTGGCCCCGACCACTTCCACGCGAACTTCTACGACGCGATGCCGCCGTTCCTCATCGGCGTCGAACACGCCGTCGGATTCGGCGACTTCGGCAGCCGGCCCGGTCCCCTGCCCGTCGCCGGCGAACTGGCCTGGTCCGCGTACGACGGGCTCACCCGCGCGGGCTTCGACCTGTCACTGTCCTACGCGCTGACCGTCGACCACGGACTCGTGCAGAGTTACGAGATGGTCTGCGGCGGCACGGAGATACCGATGGTGCCGCTCGTCGTGAATACGGCCGCTCCCCCGCTGCCGACCATGGAACGGTGCATCGCGTTCGGCCGGGCACTCGGCGATGCCCTTCGTTACAGCGGCGGCGGCCGGGTGCTGGTCATCGCGAGCGGCGGGCTCTCCCACTGGCTGCCCAGCAACGACCCCCGCGATCCGGCGATGGCCGAGGACCGCCGGCATTCGGTGATCCACGGCCGAGAGGACGCCCGCGCCTTCGCGGCCGCGCGCGAACCCCGGGTGCGGGCGATGGGCGGCGACCCGCACGCGCACGTCAACAGCGCCTGGGACCGCTGGTTCCTCAAGCAGTTGGGGACCGGGGAGGTTGAGCCCGTCGCGGCCCTCGGCGACGCGGGTCTGGAGGAGCAGGCGGGCAGCGGCGGCCACGAGATCCGCACCTGGCTGATCGGGCAGGCCGCTGTACGGGCACCGCTGACGTGGACCGCGTACGAGCCGGTACCGGAATGGATCACCGGCATGGGGCTCGGCGCGACCTTCGAGGTGCACTGACAGATCCGAGCCCGCCACCGACTCCGCTCCCCCGTCAGACGCCGACGAGTGCGGGAGCGAGCTCTCGCCACGGCTCGGTCGGTACGTCGAAGGGGGTCTCCATCAGGGCCTGGACGCAGACATGGTCGGCCCCGGCGGCGAGATGCTCGCGCACGCGATCGAGGATCGCCGCTTCGTCGCCCCACGCGATGAGGGCTTCGGCCAGCCGGTCGGAGCCGCCGCGGACGAGGTCAGTCTCGTCGAAGCCTGCCCGCAGCCAGTTGTTGCGGTAGTTCGGCAGGCCGGTGTAGATCTCCAGGTGGGCGTGGGCCCGGCGCAGCGCGGTCTCGCGGTCCTTGGTGAGTACGGCGCCCATCTCGACGGCCACGAGTTTGTCCGGCCCCAGAGCCGCCCGTACTTCGGCGGTCTGTTCCGGTGTCACCAGGTACGGGTGGCTGCCGTCCGCGAGTTCGCGGGTCACCTCCAGCATCCGGGGACCGAGGGCGGCGACCAGGACGGGCAGGCGTGGCGCGTCGGCCTCCGCGGCGAGGAAGGTCGCTCCCGCCATCGCCGTGAGGTACTCGCGCATGGCGGCGACGGGTTTGGCGTAACTGCCCCCGCGCACCCGCTCGACCAGGGGCCGGTGGCTGACGCCGAGCCCGAGCACGAACCGTCCGCCGTGGGCCGCGGACAGGGTGCGGGACGCGGCGTTGGCCGCGACCGCGTCACGCGCCCAGATGTTGGCGATGCCGGTCGCCACGCGCATGCGTCCGGTGGCGGCGAGCAGCAGCCCCGCCTGGGTGAAGGCCTCCCGTCCGTAGGCCTCGCCGAACCACAAGGTGCCCCACCCTTGGCCCTCCAGCTCGGCCGCGATCTGTCCGGCCGCGGCCGGAGGCACCGCGTCCAGGCTCCCGGTCCAGATCCCCACGCGCCCGAGCCCCGCTTCTTCCACCACTGTCATACCGGGACAGTAGGGGCTGGAGCCGGGTGGATGCGGTGACCGTGCCGCTCAAGGTCATTGACCGGAGTGTTCGCTCAGCCGCCGGGCTGGTAGGAGCGGGGAGCCGAGCCGGTCCAGCGTTTGAAGGCGCGGTGGAAGGCACTGGGTTCGGAGAACCCCAGCTGACGTGTGATGTCCTCGATGGAGACGGTGCCGGCGGCCAGCGCCGCGATGGCCGCATCGCGTCGCAGTTGATCGCGGATGTGCTGAAAAGAGGTGCCCTCCGCGGCCAGTCGCCGGCGCAGGGTCTGCGTACTCACCGCCAGCCGGGCCGCTACCTCCTGCGGGTCGGGCATCCGGTCCGGCAGCGACTGCCCCAGCAGCAGGCGCACCTGAGCGGCGGTGGTGCTGCCGTAGTCCAGGCGGGCGAGCACGTCGCCCGGGGCGCGGCGCAGGAAGGCGTTCAGCCCGGCCTCGTCCTGGAGCACCGGCTGATCGAGGACCGCGCGGTCGAAGACGAGGGCGGTGCGGGGGGCCAGGAAGGTGCACGGGGCGCCGTAGAGCAGGTCGTATTCGAGTGCGTGCGGCGGGGCCGGGTGGCTGAACTCCACCCGGGTGAGGTTGATCCGGCGGCGGATCAGCCAGCCCGCGAAGCGGTGGGCGACGACGGTGGCGGATTCGGCGAGGTAGTGTTCGGGGTCGTCGAAGCCGGTGAGGTCGAAGACGAGCCGTGCCTCGTCGACTTCGGCCTCCTGTCCCAACTCGCCTGACTTCTCCTCCAGTTGGAAGCGGGGCCCGCCGGGGAACAGCCCGTAGAAGGTGCTGCCGCGATGCAGTGCGATCCGCAGATCGGGGCTGCAGTGCATCACGGCATGGCACATCATCGCGAAGGTGCCCACCTTCAGGGGCTGCGGCCCCAGGCCCTGCAACTCGTCGTCGAGGGCCTGCCACACCGCCTTGGTGAGCCGGGCGTACTGCCGGGGCGACACGCGGGCGAGCGGGACCTCCAGGAGCTCCGGCGGGATGGCCGCCCGTTCGAGGAGCGCGGCGATGTCCACGCCGTGCCGTTCGGCTCCGCGCAGCGAGGCCCGCACGTGGTGGATGGCGACCGAGCGGGTGGGCGCGCCGTATGCGGGCGGCGCGTCGCCCTCGGAAGGTGCGGACATGACCGCCGATCGTACGGGACACAGAGGTCAGCGGCGGTGAGCGCTCAGATCATGAACGCCGTCGGGTTCCTCGTCAGTCCAGGTCGGGCAGCGGGGAGCGGGCGACGTCGTGGGCGTCCTCCGGCGGCAGGCCCAGCATGCGCAGGAGCAACTCGGCCTGGTTCGAGGCCGCTTCGTCGCCGTCGAGGTCGGGGCGGGCGAACCGCAGTTCCAGCAGTGCCAGCAGGGAGCCGCCCAGGACGGTCACCGCGGCCGTCGGGTCGGTGATGGTGAAGCGGCCGGAGGCGATGCCGACCTCCAGGTCACGCAGGGCGCGTGGGGCCAGGCCCGAGTCGGAGTGGATGTGGCCCAGGCCGCGGTGGCGCAGGATCTGCATCATCTCGGGCCGGGAGTCGGCCAGGCGTGCGCTGAGGCGGAAGCCCGCCGCGACCAGTTCCGCAGGGTCGTCGATGCCCTGCAGATGCTCGTCGAATGTCTGGCCGAGCTCTTCGAGGGCGTCGCTCACCGCCGCGTCGAACAGTTCCGTCTTCGACTCGAAGTGGTTGTAGAAGGAGCCGAAGCCGACGTCCGCGCGTTCCGCGATCACCTGGATGCTCGCGCTGGTGTCGCCCGTCTCGGCCAGGATCTGCCGGGCCGCGCGGACCAGGGCCTGACGGGTCTCGGCACGACGCCGTTCGAAGCGGTTGCGGGGCGGGGCTGACGTCGGCATACGCGCGAGTCTAGCAATGGTCCCCGCATCGCCACAGTTCTGATGAACCGGTCAGTTCGACGGCCCCTTCCCTGGTCGGCACGTCTCTGATGATTTCATCACCTTGCCCGGTCCAGCCCTTGACGGCCGATGAATCAAAGTTGATGCTTTCATCATTACGTCAATGTTGCTTGGAGGACACCATGTCCGAAACCCGCGCCGACGCGGTCGGCGCCAGCGACCTCAGAACGGCCCACCAGGACCTCCACAGCGAACAGGGCGCACTGCGCGGCGAGCATCCCGGGCGCTCCCGGAACCCCGTGATCAAGGTGGCCGACCTCGCCTGGCTGGAGTTCCAGAAGCCCGACCTGGACCGGGCCGAGGTCTTCGCCCGCGATTTCGGCTTCGGGATCGCCGCCCGCACGGCCGACGCGCTGTGGCTGCGCGGCACCTTCGCCGGTTCACCGTGCATGGTGATCCGCAAGGGGCGCACCAGCAGCTTCATCGGTCCGGCGTTCCGCGCGGCCGAGCGGACCGACCTGGACCGGCTGGCCCGCGCCACGGGAACGGAGGTACGCGACGCCGATGTCCCGGGCAGCGGCAGAGCCGTGAGCCTCCTCGATCCGTCGGGCTTCCCCGTGCGCGTGGTGCACTGCGGCGAGGAGTTGCCGGCCCTGCCCGAACAGCAGCCGCTGCTGCTCAACTTCGGCACGGATCACCGTCGTACGAACCTCACGCAGCGTCCACCCAGGGAACCGGCCCGGATCCAGCGCCTGGGCCATGTGGTGCTGGAGACAAGGGTGTTCGGCCGTGCCCTGGACTGGTACCTGGACACGCTCGGCATGATCGTGTCCGACTTCCTGTTCCTCGACGGGCAGCGCGAGCGCGGTCCCTCGATGGCGTTCATCCGCTGCGACCGGGGCAGCCTGGCCGTCGACCACCACACCCTCGCGATGCACCTCGGCCCCGGCAACGGCTATGTCCACTCCGCCTACCAGGTGACCGACCTGGACGCGATCGCGGCCGGCGGCGAGTACCTCAACGAGCGTGGCTACAAGCGCAGTTGGGGCATCGGTCGGCACATCCTGGGCAGCCAGCTCTTCGACTACTGGCGCGATCCGGATCGCCTGATGCTGGAGCACTTCGCCGACGGCGACCTATTCTCCCGCGACCTGGAACCGGGCTGGGCACCCATGTCCACCAGCGGCCTCGCCCAGTGGGGCCCGCCCGCCACCCGCGACTTCCTCGGCGCGAGCCCCTCCCCCGCGCGGATCCGCGATGTGATCCAGGCCCTGCGCGGCGACAACGAGATGGACCCGGCACGCCTCCTGGGTCTCCTCAAGGCCGCCAACTCCTGAGCTCCGACTTCCGATCCCTCAACTCCTCGACAAAGGCAACAACATGAGCACCAACGTCCTGCGTACCGCCGACGGCTGGTGGGTGGTGCGCGACGCGCGCGCCGTCCCCGTCGACACCAAGGCCCGCACCACCGCCGAGCTGCTGGCCGACCGCGTCGCCGTCCGGGAAGCCGCCGACAGCGGCGAGTTGGGCACCCCTGTGGCCGACATGGTGGCCCTCTCCCCCGTCACCACGCCCTGCCGCGTGGTCGCCCAGATGGTCAACTACCGCAGCCACGCCCGCGATTCGGGCTTCACCGGCGACATCCCGGCCACCTTCTTCCGCAAGGCGTCGGGCTCGGTCAGCGGCCCGCACGACGCGGTCGTCCGCCCCGCCCACGTGAAGTTCCTCGACTACGAGGTCGAACTCGGCCTGGTCATGGGCGCACCGCTGCCCGTCGGCACCGTCGTCGAGGAACGGGACCTGCCGTCGTACGTCGCCGGGCTCGTCGTCACCAACGACGTCAGCGCCCGTGACGTACAGCTGACCAAGACGCAGTTCTACGAGAGCAAGTCGTACCCCACCTTCACGCCCACCGGGCCCTACCTCTCTCTACTGGAGGCGGAGGACTTCGCCCATCTCCTGGATCTGCGGCTGAAGTTGAGCGTTAACGGCGATCTGCGTCAGGACCGCACCCTCAACGACATGATCGTCCGGCCCGCACAGGCCCTCAGCCTGCTCGCCCGGTTCCAGACCCTCGACCCCGGCGACCTCCTGCTCACCGGCACCCCCGGCGGCACGGCCCTCAAGGCCCCGCCCAAGGCGGTCGAGAAGATCGGCGCGCTGCTGCCGCCCGCCGTGAAGTGGAAGGCGTTCTTCAGGACCCAGGCCCGCAACCCGCACTACCTGCACCGCGGAGATCTGATCACCGCGACCATCGCCACGCCGGACGGACGCATCGACCTGGGCGAACAGCGCACCGAGGTGACCGACGCCGACTGACCGACCCCGCCCAGACACGAAGTGAGCCGCACATGACTGTCGACCAAGCCGCCGGGCCACCGGACACCGCCCCCGACCATCCACCCGTGGTGATCGTCGGGGCGGGGCCCGTGGGCGTGACCGCCGCCCTCCTGCTCGCCCGGCGTGGCATCCGTACCGTCGTCCTCGAACGCCACCGGGAGGTCTATCCGCTGCCGCGCGCCGTCGCCACCGACGACGAGGTGATCAGGATCCTCCAAGCCGCGGGGGTCCAGGAGGAGTTCACCGCGATCGCCCGGCCCGCCCGAGGGCTACGGCTGTTGGACGCCCGGCACCGGGTGATGGCCGAGTTCCCGCGCGCCGCTCAGGGGGTGCACGGATTCCCGCAGACCAGCATGTTCGACCAGCCCGAACTGGAGCGCGTGCTGCGCGACGCCCTGGCCGTCGCCCCCGAGGCCGAACTGCGGGACGGGGTGGAGGTGCTCGGCGTCGCACAGGACGGCGACGGTCTGGTGCGCGTGAGCTACCGCGACGACGAGGGCGAACACCTGCTGTGGGCGGACGCCGTCCTCGGCTGCGACGGCGCGAACAGCATCACCCGCGACGCCATCGGCTCGGCCTGGGAAGACCTCCACTTCGAGGAACGCTGGACGGTCGTCGACGTACGCACCAGCCTTCCGGTCCGCTGCTGGGAGGGCGTCGAGCAGATCTGTGACCCACGGCAGCCCGCAACGTTCATGCGCATCGGCGAGGACCGCTACCGCTGGGAGTTCCGACTGCGGGACGGCTCGGAGCCGGGCCCTGAACGGCTGCGGGAGTTGCTCGCTCCGTGGGTGGACCTGGCGGACGGTGCCGACTTCGAGGTGGTGCGGCAGGCCCAGTACACCTTCCGGGCCCGTATCGCCGACCGCTGGCGCGACGGCCGCGTCTTCCTCCTCGGCGACGCTGCCCACCTCACCCCGCCGTTCATCGGACAGGGACTGTGCGCGGGCCTGCGTGACGCCTACAACCTGACCTGGAAGCTGGCCAGGGTCCTGCAACAGGGCGCCGACGAACGGCTGTTGGACACCTACGAGGCGGAACGCAAGCCGCACGCCCGGCATGTGATCCGGCTCGCGGTCGCGCTGGGCTGGGCCATGACCGGAGGCCAGGACAGCGCCGCCGCTCTCCGTCGCGGCGTCCTGGGCGCGGCCGTCCGCATTCCCGGGCTGACCTCGGCCGCCGCCCGCGACTTCAGCCCGGCGCTGAGGGCCGGGCCGCTCGTACGACGGCGGGTCCGCTTCGGCCGAGGCGGACGCGATCTCGGTGTCGGTCTCGGTCTCGGTCTCGGCCGGCACGGTCTCGTGGGCGGCTTCTGCCCGCAGCCGTTCGTGGACATCGACGGACGGCACGCCCGCCTCGATGAACTCCTCGGTGACGACTTCGTGGTGCTGACCGCCGTACCGCTCTCGCCCTCGCTGACCGCGGTCGCCGACTCTCTCGGCGCCCGGACCGTTCCCGTGACCGACCTCGGCGACGACAACCGTCTCGCCGACTGGCTGCGTGAAGGACGGGCGACCGCCGTGCTGCTGCGGCCGGACCGCGTCGTGATGGACGTCGTCCCGGCCGGCGGCGACTCCTTCACGGACTCCGCCGCCTGGGCGTCTCTGCTGCACACCACCCGAAGCCCCCTCCCTACCCAACGGTCCGTCGAGAAACGCCTCTTGAGGAGCACCACGCGATGAACACGCCGTACCCGGACCCCTTCTTCACCCTCACCCCGGAGACCGCCGCGGCCAGCCGCATCGTGGACTTCGCCCGCTGGGCCGCCCGACACCGGAGCGTGGAGGCGGGCGCCGACTACACCGCCCTGCACCAGTGGTCGGTCACCGACCTGGAAGGCTTCTGGAGTGCGGTGTGGGAGTACTTCGACATCGAGGCGGACACGCCGTACGAGCAGGTGCTGGCGGAGGAACGGATGCCGGGCGCCCGGTGGTTCACCGGCGCCACCCTCAACTACGCGCACCACGCGCTGCGCAACCTCGTCGACGACGACACGGCGATCCTCGCCCTCGACGAGACCGGCGTCGGCTACGAGGTGACCGGGAAGCACCTGCGTGGCCAAGTCGCCTCCGTCGCCGCCACTTTGCGCGATCTGGGCGTCGGCGAGGGCGACCGGGTCGTCGGCTATCTGCCCAACACCCCGCACGCGATCGTCGCGTTCCTCGCCGCCGCTTCCCTCGGAGCCGTGTGGTCGGTGTGCGGCCAGGACTACGCACCCCAGGCCGCCGCAGACCGCTTCGCCCAGCTGGAACCCACCGTCCTGATCGCCGCAGACGGCTACCTCTTCAACGGCACCACCCATGACCGTCGCGACGCGTCTCTCGAACTCGCCACCGCACTACCGACGTTGAAGGCCACCCTGCTGGTCGACCACGTGGGCCTGCCGTGGCCCGTGCGGAACTACCCGTCGCTGGTGGTCCCGTGGGAGGACGCGGCCACGCGTACCGAGCAACTCGTCTGCACTCCGGTGCCGTTCGACCACCCCCTGTGGGTCGTCTTCTCCTCCGGCACCACCGGCCCGCCCAAGGGCATCGTCCACGGCCACGGCGGCGTCCTGCTCGAACACCTCAAGACCCTCGGCCTGCACTCCGACCTCGGCCCGGGCGACCGTCTCCTCTGGTACACCACCACCCACTGGATGATGTGGAACCTCGTCGCCTCCACCCTCCTGACGGGCGCCACGACCTGCACCTACGACGGCAGTCCCGCCCCGCTCACCCGCCCCGACACCCTCTGGGAACTGGCGGCCCGGCACCGTGTCACCGTCTTCGGCACGAGTCCCCAATACCTGCTGGGGATGGCCAAGTTCGGCATCGACCCGTCCGTGCACGACCTGTCGGCGATCCGGGTGATCGGCTGCACCGGCTCCGCCCTGCCCGCCTCCGCCTACCCATGGGTCCGCGATCACGTCGGCAGGCACGTCCTGCTCGCCTCCACCAGCGGCGGCACCGACATCGTCTCCGGCTTCGCCGGCAGCGCGCCCACGACCCCCGTCTGGGCAGGGGAACTCTCCGCCCCGAATCTGGGTGTGGCACTGGCCGCGTACGACTCCGAGGGCAGGCCCGTCGTCGATCAGGTCGGCGAGCTGGTCGTCACCCGCCCCATGCCGTCGATGCCGCTGCGTTTCTGGAACGATCCCGACGGCGAGCGCTATCGCGACGCGTACTTCTCGGCGTATCCCGGCGTGTGGCGGCACGGCGACTGGATCACCGTCACAGGCCACAACTCGGTGATCGTGCACGTCGGCGACCACGGGCACCTCCGGGAAATGCGTCACGCGGGGACGAGGTGACGCTACTGCGGATCGGAACCCGTGAGGTGGCTGCGCGCCGCTTTT
>NZ_JBSFLV010000187.1:0-16759 GCF_053599215.1 Streptomyces sp. NPDC001002
CGCAGCGGGGGCGGGCGCCTCGGCCACGGGGGCCGGGGCGGCGGCCGGAGCCGGAGCCTCGGCCGGAGCCGGGGCGGGCTCGGCGGCGGGGGCCGGGGCGGCGGCAGCGGGCGCGCCGGTGCCGTCGTCGATGATCGCCAGCTCGGCGCCGACCTCGACGGTCTCGTCCTCGGCGACCTTGATCGAGGCCAGGATGCCCGCGGCGGGCGCGGGGATCTCGGTGTCGACCTTGTCGGTGGAGACCTCGAGCAGCGGCTCGTCGGCCTCGACGCGCTCACCCTCGGCCTTCAGCCAGCGGGTGACAGTGCCCTCGGTGACGCTCTCACCGAGCGCCGGAAGGGTTACGGAAACCGCCATGGTTTCGGTTGCTCCTTACGAATTGCGGAAGTCTGGGTTCGTCGCTGAGTCGCGTTCGTCGACCGAGGGTCAGTCGTGCGAGTGCAGGGGCTTGCCGGCCAGGGCCAGGTGGGCCTCGCCGAGCGCCTCGTTCTGCGTCGGGTGGGCGTGGATGAGCTGGGCGACCTCGGCGGGCAGCGCTTCCCAGTTGTAGATCAACTGGGCCTCGCCGACCTGCTCGCCCATGCGGTCGCCGACCATGTGGACGCCGACCACGGCACCGTCCTTCACCTGGACGAGCTTGATCTCGCCCGCGGTGTTGAGGATCTTGCTCTTGCCGTTGCCCGCGAGGTTGTACTTCAGAGCGACGACCTTGTCCGCACCGTAGATCTCCTTGGCCTTGGCCTCGGTGATGCCCACGGAGGCGACCTCGGGGTGGCAGTACGTCACCCGCGGGACACCGTCGTAGTCGATCGGAACGGTCTTGAGACCGGCCAGACGCTCCGCCACCAGGATGCCCTCGCCGAAGCCGACGTGCGCGAGCTGGAGCGTCGGGACCAGGTCACCGACGGCGGAGATGGTCGGGACGTTCGTCCGCATGTACTCGTCGACCAGGACATAGCCGCGGTCCATGGCGACGCCCTGCTCCTCGTACCCGAGGCCGGCGGAGACGGGGCCGCGGCCGACGGCGACGAGGAGGATCTCCGCCTCGAACTCCTTGCCGTCGGCGAGGGTGACCTTGACGCCGTCGGCCGTGTACTCGGCCTTGGAGAAGAAGGTGCCCAGGTTGAACTTGATGCCGCGCTTGCGGAACGCGCGCTCAAGAAGCTTGGAGGAGTTCTCGTCCTCGACCGGGACGAGGTGCTTGAGGCCCTCGATCACGGTGACGTCCGCGCCGAAGGACTTCCACGCCGAGGCGAACTCGACGCCGATGACCCCGCCGCCCAGGATGATCGCGGACTTCGGTACGCGGTCCAGGACGAGGGCGTGGTCGGAGGAGATGATCCGGTTGCCGTCGATCTCCAGACCGGGCAGCGACTTCGGCACGGAGCCGGTCGCCAGCAGGACGTGGCGGCCCTGGACGCGCTGGCCGTTCACGTCGACGGAGGTCGGGGACGACAGGCGGCCCGTGCCCTCGATGTACGTCACCTTGCGGGAGGCGATCAGACCCTGCAGACCCTTGTACAGACCGGCGATGACGCCGTCCTTGTACTTGTGGACCGCGGGGACGTCGATGCCCTCGAAGGTCGCCTTGACGCCGAACTGCTCGCTCTCGCGGGCCTGGTCGGCGATCTCGCCCGCGTGCAGCAGGGCCTTGGTGGGGATGCACCCCTTGTGCAGGCAGGTGCCGCCGACCTTGTCCTTCTCGATCAGGGCGACGTCCAGTCCCAGCTGCGCCCCGCGCAGGGCCGCGGCGTAACCGCCACTACCACCGCCGAGGATCACTAGGTCGAAAACGGTGCTGGCGTCGTTCGCCACGTCACGTCCTCCATGCATGTGCGCCACGCCGGTCGTCCTTGTCCCGTACGGGTGGTCGACCGGTCGGCGGCTGGTGTCCGGCCGCTCTTTCTTCGGCCCTGTGGTGGGGGCCCTGTCCTGCCGAGCCCCATCTTCGCACTTGTCGCGGGTGGACGAGACGCCAGGGCGGTGTGTGAGACGTCCCACGTTCAGTCGAGCGACCGCCCCGGGGGTACGGACGAGGGGGCTCCGCCCTACCCGCGCGCGGAGCCCCCTCACCCTCGGTCACATCAGCCGAGGTCGCCCGAGGCCGCCAGCTCGGCAAGGCGGACCAGCGTCCGCACCGCCGTACCCGTACCGCCCTTGGGCGTGTAGCCGAACGGCCCGCCCTCGTTGAAGGCCGGACCCGCGATGTCCAGGTGCGCCCAGGTGATGCCCTCGCCCACGAACTCGCGCAGGAAGAGACCGGCGACCAGGCCGCCGCCCATCCGCTCGCCCATGTTCGCGATGTCGGCCGTGGGGGAGTCCATGCCCTTGCGCAGGTGCTCCGGCAGCGGCATCGGCCAGGCCGGCTCGCCGACCTCCTCGGCCGCCTCGTGCAGCGCGGAGCGGAACGCGTCGTCGTTCGCCATGATCCCGAAGGTCCGGCTGCCCAGCGCCAGCATCATCGCGCCGGTGAGCGTCGCCACGTCGACGATCGCGTCCGGCTTCTCCGCCGAGGCGGCCCACAGGGCGTCCGCCAGGACCAGCCGGCCCTCGGCGTCGGTGTTGAGCACCTCGACCGTCTTGCCGCTGTACATGCGCAGCACGTCACCGGGACGGGTCGCGGAACCGGAGGGCATGTTCTCGGCCAGCGCCAGCCAGCCCGTGACGTTGACCTCAAGGCCCAGACGCGCGGCGGCGACCACGGCCGCGAAGACCGCCGCCGCACCGCTCATGTCGCACTTCATCGTCTCGTTGTGCCCGGCCGGCTTCAGCGAGATGCCGCCCGAGTCGTACGTGATGCCCTTGCCGACGAACGCGAGGTGCTTCTTCGCCTTGGACGAGGTGTACGACAGCTTCACCAGCCGCGGACCGGCCGCGGAGCCGGCGCCGACGCCGAGGATGCCGCCGTAGCCGCCCTTCTCCAGCGCCTTCACGTCGAGCACCTGCACCTTGATGCCGTGCTCCTTGGCAGCGGCCTGCGTGATCGCCGCGAACGACTCGGGGTTGAGGTCGTTCGGCGGGGTGTTGATCAGGTCGCGGGCGCGGTTGAGCTCCTCGGCGACGGCGGTGGCGCGCTCGACGGCCGCCTTGTGGTCCTTGTCGCGGGGCTTGGCGCCCAGCAGGGCGGCCTCGCCGAGCGGCGCCTTGCCGTTCTTGGCCTTGGCGTCCTTGCCGTTCTCCTTGTACGTGTCGAAGGAGTACGCGCCGAGCAGCACGCCCTCGCCGATCGCGCCGAGGTCGGCGGCGTCGCCGATCGGCAGGACGAAGACGGCCTTCTTGGTCCCGGTGAGCGCACGGGCTGCCGCACCGGCGGCCTTGCGCAGCGCCTCGGCGTCGTACCCGGAGTCCTTCTGGGGCTCCGCGCCCAGGCCGACCGCCACCACGAGCGGGGACTTGAAGCCGGACGGCGCCGGCAGCTTCGTCACCTCGCCCTCGGCACCGGAGGCACCGAGGGTTTCCAGGATCCCGGCGAGCCCGCCGTCGTAGGCCTTGTCGACGGCTTCGGCGCCCGGGGCGACGACCGGCCCCTTGTCGCCCTTGGCGACACCGAGCACGATCGCGTCGGCACGCAGACCGGGCGCCGCGGCGGTGCTGAGAGTGAGAGCAGTCACGGTGGTGAAATCTCGCTTCCGATGTGAAGTTGCAGTGGTCGAACTGTGTGGGTCGACCGGGCCCGACAGCCGACCCTAGATCCGGCCTAGGAACGCGGCTTGAGCGGGGCCTTCCCCGGTGCGGCGAACAGTCGGGACGAGCCTACGCGCGTGTGTGCGTTCACTCATTCCCCCGGGCGTTCACCTGTCCTCTGCATCGGAGATCATTCCTGAGCCACCTCACCGCACCCCTGGAGCCGGCATCTTGCCCCGCACACTGACCCGCCCGTCCCTGCTGCTCGCCCTGCTCGCGTTCCTGGCGGGCTGCGCCTCCGCGCCCGACGACGAATCCCCCACCGCCGCCCGCTGGCAGCCGCGCCCGGGAGTCGCCTGGCAGTGGCAGCTGAGCGGCCGGATCGACACCTCCGTCGACGTGCCGGTCTACGACATCGACGGCTTCGACCAGCCGAAGGCCACCGTCTCCGCCCTGCACGCCAAGGGCCGCAAGGTCATCTGTTACCTCTCCACCGGCGCGTACGAGGACTGGCGGCCCGACGCGAAGAAGTTCCCCAAGTCGGTGCTGGGCAAGGGCAACGGCTGGGACGGCGAGCGCTGGCTCGACATCCGCCGCACCGACGTCCTCGAACCACTGATGGCGGCCCGCTTCGACATGTGCCGCGACAAAGGCTTCGACGCGGTGGAGCCGGACAACATGGACGGCTACAAGAACCGCACCGGCTTCCCCCTCAAGGCCGCCGACCAACTCCGCTACAACCGCCTGATCGCGAAACTCGCCCACGACCGAGGCATGTCGGTCGGCCTCAAGAATGACCTCGACCAAATCCCCCAACTGGTCGGCGACTTCGACTTCGCGGTCAACGAACAGTGCGCCCAGTACGGCGAATGCGCCGACCTGACACCGTTCATCAAGGCCGGCAAGGCGGTCTTCCACGTCGAGTACGAGCTGCCCACCAGCCGCTTCTGCGCCGACTCCCGCCGCCTGAAGCTGAGTTCGATGCTCAAGAAGTACGAACTGGGGGCCTGGCGCCGAGCCTGCTGATCAACGGCCTTGTTCTCGCCGTCAGTTCCCCAGGCAGAGCACCAGCAGCGAGAGCGTCGCGGCCGTCTCGGCGAGCGCCCCGAACACATCCCCGGTCACCCCGCCGAACCGCCGCGTGCAGTGCCGCAACAGCAGTTCGGCACCACCGAGCCCGACGACCACCGCGACCGCCGTACGGACCACGTCGTACGTCCCGAGCAACGCACCCCCGGCCGCCGCGAGCGCCACCACCACAACCCCGACGCCCACCGCACCCCGCACCGGCACGACCCCCGCGACCGCCGCCCCCAGCCCCTCGGGCCGCGCCGCCGGCACACCCGCCCGGGCGGCCAGGGTGAGCGCGAGCCGGGCGACGGTCCCCGAGACGACGGCCGCGAGCGCGCCCCGGCCCCACGAGCCGCCGTAGGCCTGCGCCAGCGCCGCCACCTGCGCCAGCAGCACGAACACCAGCGTGATCACACCGAACGGCCCGATGTCCGACTGCTTCATGATCCGCAGCGCGTCCTCGGCGGGCTTACCGCTGCCGAGCCCGTCCGCGGTGTCCGCGAGCCCGTCGAGATGCAGCCCACGGGTGAGTACGGCGGGTACGGCGGCGGAGGCGACGGCGGCGAGCAGGGCGCCCGCGCCGAGCGCCAGCAGCAGGACCCCGAGAAGGGCCGCGCCCGCGCCGACCACCAGTCCGGCCGCCGGGGCGCAGAGCATGCCGGCGCGCGCCGCGTCCCGGTCCCAGCGGGTCACCGTGACCGGCAGTGCGGTCAGGGTGCCGAAGGCGAAGCGGAGGCCGTCCGGCCAGGGGGTTCTGGGCACCGGCGCAGGTTACCCGGCGGTCGCGCGGGCGGAAGCGGGTGGCATGGATAAAGTTCACATATGGGACATTGGTTGCATCGGAACATCATCGAGCCCGGCAAGCTGCCGTTGCTCCTCGCCCTGGCGGCCTTCGTCCTGACGTTCCTGATCACGCGCTTGATCACCCGTCTCATCCGGGCGGGCAAGGGGCCGTTCGGCAACGTCAAGGCGGGCGGGCTGCACATCCATCACGTCGTGCCGGGCATCGTGCTGACCATCATCGGCGGCTTCGGGGCGGTGGCGGGCGGGCGGCACGGGTTCGGCTCGGCCGTCTGCGCGGTGATCTTCGGGATGGGCGCGGGTCTGGTCCTCGATGAGTTCGCGCTGATCCTCCACCTCGACGACGTGTACTGGAGCGAGGAGGGCCGCCAGAGCGTCGAGGTGGTGGTGCTGACGGCGGCTCTGGTCGGTCTCGTGCTCTCCGGCTTCTCGCCCTTCGGGGTCAACGACATGAGCCAGGACGAGCTCCAGGACCGGGGTGGCGTGATCACGACGGTGGTGGTCAACTTCGTGTTCGCGCTGGCCGTCCTCGCCAAGGGCAAGACCCGGATGGCGATCTTCAGCGTGATCGTCCCGCTGGTCGGTCTGATCGGCCTGATCCGCCTGGCCCGCCCCGGTTCCCCCTGGGCCCGCCGCTTCTACCGCCGCCGCCCGCGCGCCCGCGCCCGTTCCAGGCTCCGCGCCTACCACCACGACCGCCGCTGGGCGGGCCCCAGCCGCAGGTTCCAGGACTGGATCGGCGGCAAGCCGGACCCGGAGCCACAGCGGGCGCTGCCTCGGGGGTGACGGTGTCGCCATCGGCGCGGGCGAGGGGGCGGGCGGGCTTCAAGAGGGCGGGCTTCAAGGCGGCGAGTTTCAAGGGGGCGGGGAGTCCGGCTCCGGACCCCGCGCCCTCGGGCCTCTTGCCCCTGGCCCCCGCGACCTCGGACCCCGCGCCCCCGGCCCCCGCTTCCGGTGCCGCAGTGCCGAGATCCCGCACAGCACCGCCACCGTCACGATCGCCGCGACGTGTTCCTTGCCGGCGAGGTTGTCCTTGAGCAGCACCTCGACCACCATCGCCAGGGCGACCGCGCCGGCGGTGACGTAGGCGCCGTAGCGCCAGCCGAGGAAGATCGCGAGGCCGACCACCGCCGCCGAGGGGCCGGTGTCGACGACCTGGGCGTCCGAGGCGGGGAGGCCGAACGGGCTGCCCGGGCCCAGGGAGATGCCCACGCGCGCGTACAGCGTGCCGGCGAGGGTGGCCGCGTAGGCGATGACGAGGGTGCGCCACCAGCCGAGGCAGATCTCCGCGATGCCGAAGACGAACAGCACCTGCGCCAGCGCGCCCCACACGGGCAGGTCCAGGGCCGGCACGAAGAGGGAGAGCGGGGTGCGCAGCAACGCCAGCCAGAGCGGGTCCTGGGCCCGGACCGCGCCGATGTCCTGCACGAACCGGTAGCCCCAGGACTGGTTCTGCACGATCTGCACGACCGCCGTGAGACCCACCGCCCCGAGTGTCATCGGGATCGCCCGCCAACGCCGCTTCAGCAGCGGCTCGCGCACGGTGACGTAGAGCAGTCCCCATTCGGCGCGGGCCCAGCGGGCGAGGTTCCTCATCTGTGCGTCTCCAGATGCTTGCGATGCAGCCACTTGGGCAACCCCGGCGCCTCCAGGAATCCTTCCGCGCGAGCCGAAGCAAGACCGATGCGCGGCAGGTCCGCGCTCTTCTCGAAGAGCAGGAACCGTGGCTCCCAGATGGGCCGGTACTTGGCGTTGGCCCGGTACAGCGACTCGATCTGCCACCACCGCGAGAAGAAGCTCAGCAGTGACCGCCACAGCCGCAGCACCGGACCGGCACCGAGGCGCCCCCCACGTTCGAAGACCGATCGGAACATCGCGAAGTTGAGTGAGACCTGGGTGATCCCGATCTCGCGGCCCCTGCGCAGGAGTTCGATCACCATGAACTCCATCAGCCCGTTCTCGGCGTCCCGGTCGCGCCGCATCAGGTCGAGCGAGAGACCGCGCGGCCCCCACGGCACGAAGGACAGCAGCGCCCGCAGCCGCCCCTCCGCGTCCGTGCACTCCAGCATCACGCAGCGCCCGTCCTCGGGATCCCCGAGCCGGCCCAGCGCCATGCTGAACCCGCGCTCGGTGGCCCCGTCCCGCCAGTCGTCGGCACGCTTGAGGAGATACGCCAACTCGTCGGCGGGGATGTCCTCGTGGCGCCGGATGCGCACCGTGTACCCGGCCCGCTTGACCCGGTTGTAGGCCTGCCGCACGGTCCGCATGGCCCGCCCCTCCAGTGTGAACTCGGCGACCTCGACCAGGGCTTCGTCGCCCAGCTCAAGCGCGTCCAGGCCGTGCCGCGCGTACACCGTCCCGGCCTCCTCGCCGGCCCCCATCACCGCCGGGATCCACCCGTGCGCGCGGGCTTCGGCGAGCCACGGGTCGATGGCGCCGGGCCAGGCCTCGGGGTCGCCGATCGGGTCCCCGGAGGCCAGCGAGACTCCGCCCACCACCCGGTAGGCGACGGCCGCCTTGCCGGTCGGTGACCACACCACGCTCTTCTCCCGGCGCAGCGCGAAGTAGCCGAGCGAGTCCCGCTCGCCCTGCCGGTCGAGCAGCTCCCGCAGCCGCTTCTCGTCGTCCTCGGTGAGCGGGTCGACGGCGCGCCGGGAGCGGAAGGCGGCGTAGAAGACGGCGAGGACCAGGACCGTGCTGAGCACGTTGATGCCGACGTCCACCCAGTTCGGCGTCTCGATGCCGGGGAAGCGGGCCTCGCTCGCGGCGACCGACACCAGCCGGAAGGTGCCGTAGTGCCAGCGCTCCAGGAACGTCGAACGGGCCGCGTCCGACGCCTGGTTGGTGACCGTCACCAGCAGCGCGGCGAGCAGCGAGCAGGCCAGGGTGCCGCCGACCGCGACGGCGGCGGCGAGCTTCGGGTTGGACCGGTCGCCCTTCGCGTAGAACTCCCGCCGGCCGACCACGAGGGCGACGACGAAGGCGGCGGTGAGGGCCAGCGAGATCCAGTTCTGCGCGTGTGCGCGCATCTCCGGGAACGCCATCGCCAAGGAGAACAGGGCGAGGAAGGGTCCTGCCAGCGCGAGGTTCAGGATCCATGCGGCGCGCTTGCGGCGCCGCATGGTGACGGCCAGGAAGACGGTGAACACCCCGGACGCGAAGCCCGCGGTGAGGAGGTACGGCGTGAAGAAGTCCTCCTGGTTGTGCCGCCGCACGTCCTGCCCCAGGGAGACCCAGATCGCGCTCAGAAAGTTGACGAACGCGACCAGCCGCAGGTACCAGACGGCGAATGCGGCGGCCCGCCGCGAGGCAATTCGGGCATCTCCCATGGAGAAGGATCTTATGGGCGATGCCTTGACGAACCGTCCTTCTTTCGTCTCGCGTGCGGTCGACTTTCGGCTCTTTGAGGCCTACTCGGTCTCCTCTTTCGCCAGTTCACCGGAGACCTCGGGCTTTCCGGACGCCTCGGCCCCCTCGGCGGCCGCCGACTCCTCCGGCTTCTCCGTCTCCTCGGGCCGCTCCGGCAGTTCGGCGGCCAGCGCGGCCGCCGCCTGGACCAGTGGCAGCGCCAGCAGGGCTCCCGCGCCCTCGCCCACCGTCACCCCGTGCGACAGCAGCGGCTCAAGGGCCATCCGGTCCAGCGCCTTCGCCTGACCCGGCTCCCCGCTGTCGTGCCCGGCCAGCCACCAGTCCGGCGCCCGGAACGCGATCCGCTGGGCCACCAGCGCACAGGCGGCGGCCACCACCCCGTCCAGGACCACCGGCGTCTTGCGCACCGCGCACTGCAGCAGGAAGCCCGTCATCGCGGTGAGGTCGGCCCCGCCCACGGTCGCCAGGAGCTGCAGCTGCTCGCCGAGCACCGGCCGGGCCCGGCGCAGCGCGTCGCGGATCGCCGCGCACTTGCGCATCCACGCCAGGTCGTCGATCGCGAGGCCGCCCCGCCCGGTCACCACGGACGCGTCGGTCCCGCACAGCGCCGCGACCAGCACGCCCGCCGCCGTCGTCCCGCCCACGCTCACATCGCCGAGCACCACCAGATCCGTACCGGAGTCGGCCTCTTCGTCGGCCACCGCCATCCCGGCGCGGAAGGCGGCCTCCGCCTCCTCGGCGGTCAGCGCGTCCTCGATGTCGATCCGCCCGCTGCCGCGCCGCACCCGATGCCGTACGACCTCGTCGGGCAGCGTCTCGGGGTCGCAGTCCAGGGACATGTCGACGACCCGCACCGGCACGCCCAGCCGGCGCGCGAGGACCGACACCGGCCGGCCGCCCTCCAGGACGTCCCGCACCAGCTGCCCGGCGCTGCCCGCGGGCCGTGCGGAGACGCCGAGTTCGGCCACTCCGTGGTCACCGGCGAAGAGCACCACCCGCGGCTGTCCGATCGGCCGCACCGGTACGGCGGACTGCGCCGCGGCCAGCCACTCACCCAGTTCGTCGAGGCGGCCCAGCGACCCGGGCGGCACGATCTGCCGCTCCCGGCGCGCCTCGGCGTCGCGGCGCACTCCGCCGTCGGGACGCTCGATCAGATCGGAGAAGTCGTCGAGATTAAGCGAGCTCATTCGCCGAACAGTACCGGCACCGATCGAACGGTTCCGCGCCACATGGGCACCACGCGCACGTGACGTCGTTGCTCCCAAGATCAAGAACCCATATGTTCCGCTTTGCAGCGGATTGTCATACGTCTTCGGGAGCCGCACATGTCACCACTCGCCGCACTCTCCCTACTCTCCGCACGTTCCGGCCGCTCCATCCGGTCCGTCCACTCAGGGCTCACCGCCCTGCGCACCCGCACCGGTGCCCTGCGCGCGCGTGCCGACGACCTCGACCGGCGCCGCCGTCACCGCTCAACCGCCCGCGCCCTGCTGCGAGTCGACCCCGAACCGGAGAGCTGGCTGGACGTCGGCACCGGCCACGCCCACTTCCCGGCGACAGCGAAGGAACTGTTCCCCTACACGTCCTTCGACGGCATCGACCCCACCGCGCGCGTGCTCGCGGCCCGCGAGGCGGAACGCGTCGAGGAGGCGTACGTGGGAGACCTGACGGACCCGCGGCTCACCAGAGCCCTGCGCGCCCGCTACGACGTGGTCACCCTCCTCCACCCGCCGACCCCCGACGAGGAACTCCGGGCGGCCCTCACCCTCCTGCGCCCCGGCGGCCTCCTCCTGCTGGAGGCCCCCCGCCCCCGCGTGGACGCCCTGCGCGCCGAACTGGAGTCCCAGGGCTGCGCGATCGTCCCGCCGAAACCCCGCACGCTCTTCAACCGTTCACTCCCCAACGGCCCGTTCCTGGACCGCCTGCGCCCCACCGCCCGGCTCATCGCCCGCCGGGCGCCCTCAGCCGCGTAGCACCAGCGCCTGGCCCGCCACCAGCAGTACCACCTGCTCGCACTCGCTCGCGAACGCGGCGTTCAGGCGGCCCAGTTCGTCCCGGTAGCGGCGCCCCGAGGCCGTGGCCGGCACGATTCCGGACCCGACCTCGTTCGAGACGGCGACCACGGTCCGCCGGCTCGCGCGCACCGCGTCCGTCAGCTCCCGCATCCGCTCGCGCAGCGCCCGTTCGCCACCGTCCGCCCACACGGCGTCGTCCCACGCCCCCACGGAGTCCATGGCGTCCGTCAGCCACAGGGACAGACAGTCGATGAGCAGCGGCGCGCCCTCGTCCTTCAGGAGGGGCACCAGATCGCAGGTCTCGGTGGTCCGCCAGGAGCCCGGGCGGCGCTCCCGGTGCACGGCGACCCGGGACGCCCACTCGGTGTCCCCGCCGCGCGTGCCGCCGGTGGCCACGTAGAGCACGTCCGGAAAGGCTTCGAGCCGCCGCTCGGCCTCCACCGACTTTCCGGACCGCGCACCTCCCAGCACCAGCGTCCGCCGCGGTACGTCGGGCACGTCCTCGTACACGCCCACGGTCAGCGTCGTCCCGTCCGGCACGGCCCGCGCACCCGCCGCGGCCAGCCGCCGCCGCAGTTCGGCGCCGGGCGGCACGTCATGGTCCAGATGAACGGCGACGACGTCCGTGGTCGGCCCCAGCGCCCCCACCGCCCGCAGCCTGGCGAGCGCGTCCGGCCGCCCCACGACATCGGCGAGCACCATGGCGTACGACTCCACGGTCCCGTTGCCGTCGAGGCCGGCCGGCGCGCCCCCGGGCGGCAGATACAGCAGCCGCTGCCCGTCCGGGCCGGTCACCGCGTACCCGGTGCCCGGCGCGTCCATCGCCACCGCCCGCACCCGATGCCCCGTCAGCAGCGCCAACTCCCGCCCGTCCGGCACCCGTCCGGGCTGCGGCAGCCCCACCGGCACCTCGACGGCGGGCCCGTCGTGCGGATGCGACAACAGCACCTGCCGTACGCCGCTGAGCGACCGCCCGGCCCGCGCCGCCGCGAAGGCCGCACCCGGCGTCAGGTCGAGCAGCAACGTTCCGTCGATGAGCAGCGCGGTCGCCGCGCGCGCGTGCTCACCGAGCGAGGTGGCGCAGTTCGCGCAGGAACAGTCGGGGCGGGGCAAACCCGCCGGGGCACCGGTGCCGAGCAGTGTTACTTCCACAGAAGTGATTTTCGCGTGTCTGCGCAGGTGTTGCCCGTCCGACTAGTCTGCAGAGCAGGAGCCGGACCAAGATCCGGCTTCTGCTCTGCTGGTGCTCAGACACGGGAGGCGTACATGGCGGCATGGACGTGGCGGTTCGAGAAGACCGACGGGGCGGAGGTCCCGCCCGCGGTGGAGCCCGAGGAGTTCACCACGCAGGGGGACGCCGAGTCGTGGATCGGGGAGCACTGGAAGGCTCTCCTCGAAGGCGGCGCGGACCAGGTGCGGCTGTTCGAGGACACCACGGAGATCTACGGTCCGATGAGCCTGCACGCCCAGGACGCGTAGGGGCTCCGCGGGACATGGACACAGGGGGGCGGCGTACCGGCCGCCCCCTCGGTCACTGCTCGCCCAGCGTCACGTCCGTCTTGTCCTCGTCGCCGTCGCGCGTGTACGTCACGGTCGTCTTGTCCCCTGGCTTGTCCTCGGCCAGCGCCTCGGAGAGTGACGTGATCGTGGTGATGTCCGTGTCACCCAGCCTGGTGATGATGTCCCCGGGCTCGATGCCCGCCTTGTCGGCCGCCCCGCCGCTCTTCACGTCGACGACGGCGACCCCGGCGGCCCGGTAACTGCCGTCCACGACCGTACGGCCCGTGATGCCGAGCGCGGCCCGGCCCGAGTCGGTCACCTTGCCGTCCTTGATGATCTGGTCGGCGACCGTCTTCACCATCGAGGACGGGATCGCGAACCCGATACCGGGCGCCGCGCTGCCCCCGAGGTCGGGGTCGGTGGCCGCGAGGGTCGGGATGCCGATGACCTGCCCGTCGAGATTGACGAGCGCGCCCCCGCTGTTGCCGGGGTTGATCGCGGCCGAGGTCTGCACCATGTTGGCGATGGTCGCGCCCGTACCGCCCCCGCTGCTGCCCTCGCTGACGGTCCGTCCGGTCGCCGACACGATGCCCTGCGTCACGCTGGACGACAGCCCGAGCGGCGAGCCCATCGCCAGGACGATCTGCCCGACGTCGACCTTCGAGGAGTCGGCGAAGGAGGCGGCCTTGAGCCCGTCCGGCACCTTGTCCAGCTTCACCACGGCGAGATCCTGCTCGGGGTAGGAGTAGACGAGCTTGGCGCTGAGCACGTCCTCGCTGTTGGCGGTCGTCACCTTGAAGGTCGTCTCGTCCCCGACGACGTGCGCGTTGGTGACGATGTGCCCCTGGTCGTCGTACACGACCCCGGACCCCAGATCGTTGCTGGCCTGGATCTGCACCACGGACGGCAGGACGTCCTTGATGACCTTCAGGTAGTCGTTCTGCAGATCGTCGCCGGACGCGGGCGCGGCGACCTCGGCGGCCTGTGCCGCCTGCTCGGTCCGCGCTTTCGAGGTCTCCTCTGCGTCCGCCGAGCCGGACCCGGAACACCCGCTCAACAGGGCGAGCGAGCAGGACAACGCGGCCACGGGAGCGAGCAGCCGGACGGCACGATTACGGGAAGCATCCATGCCCCGAGTGTCTCTTCGGGGTGATTGTCCGGCTTGCCCGGTTCACCCGAACGAGCTGACCGGCACCTTCGTCGGTATCGCGCCCGCGCGCCTCAGCCGCGCACGCCGCACAGATGCAGCAGCGCCGCCACCCGCCGGTACGGATCCGTCCGCCCGGCCCGCTCCTCGGCCGCCAGCAACGTCTCCAGGTCGGCCGGGAACTCCGCCCCGTCGGCCGCCGTGTCCGTGAAGACCCGCACCCCGTACCAGGCGTGCAGCGGCGCCCCGATACCGGCGAGCGTGGCGGTGAGCGTCTCCAGCCGGTCGGCACGCACGTCGAGACCGAGCCGATTCGTGTACGAGACGGTGTCGAAGGCGTCGAGCGCGCCCGCCCAGTCACCCGACAACCCCGGCCGCATCGCCAGGCAGTCGCCGTTGCGCACAAGCAGTGAGAGCAGACCGCCCGGGGCGAGCATCCGGGCCAGTCCCGCAAGGAGGGCGTCCGGATCACCGACGTACATGAGGACCCCGTGGCAGAGGACCACGTCGAAGCTGCCCGGGAGGAAATGCACCCCCGTGTCCCGCCCGTCGCCCTGGACCAGTCGCACCCGCTCCCGGATGCCCTCCGGCTCGGCGGCGACGGCCTCGCGGGCCGCGGAGATCATCGTGGGGTCCTGCTCGACCCCGGTCACCTGATGCCCGGCCCGGGCCAGCCGCAGCGCCTGGGTGCCCTGGCCCATCCCCACGTCGAGCACGCGCAGCCGCTGCCCGACCGGAAACCGCCCGGTTATCTGAGCCTCTAGCTGCCGAGCGACAAGCTCCTGTCGTACGACATCCCGCAGCCCGCCCAGCTTGCTCAGCCAGGCATCCGCCACGCCCCCGGAGAAGGAATCCGCGCTCAGGGCCGCTCTCCGCGCTTGACCTGCGGCTTCGGCAGCCGGAGACGGCGCATCTGGAGGGAGCGCATCAGCGCGTAGGCGACGGCACCCCGGCGGTTCTGGTCCGGGAAGCGCTCGGCGAGCCGCTTCTTGAGCCGGAAGGCGTTGACGAACGCGTCGACCAGGATGAGCACGATCACGACCAGCCACAGCAGCAGCGCGATGCTCTGCAGCGCGCCCACGCGGACCATGCTCAGCACCAGGATGACCACGGCCATCGGCAGGAAGAACTCGGCCACGTTGAACCGTGAGTCGATCCAGTCGCGCGCGAACTTGCGCACCGGGCCCTTGTCCCGCGCGGGCAGGTAGCGCTCGTCGCCACTGGCCAGCGCCTGGCGCTGGCGCTGCATCGCGGTACGCCGCTCCTCGCGCTGACGCTTGGAGGCGTCCTTGCGGGTCATCGACGTACTGGCGACGCTGCGGCGCTGGGTCTGGGACTCACTGCGCTTGGGCGTCGGGCGGCCCTTGGGGGCCTGCGGGTCACGGGTCTGCTTGGAGTCGGTCAGCGACGCCTTGTCGGCGTACGCGGCCTTCTCTTCCTTGGCGCGGCTACGGAACACAAAACCCAAGGGTAAGGGGTGGCCGGGGTTGGACCCCAGCCCGGCGGGGAACGATCCGGCAACACCAGTCGTCCTGTAAGGGACAGAGGGGACGTTGCACGTACTTCCGGCCCCGGGTCCTTGACGGGTACCTCTTGGGTACTTCTCGGGGGTCACCCTGGGGGGACACCTACTCCCTACGCCGGAGCGGGAGAGAGCGCAGTCGTCCTTGGGGATGACCGCATCCGTCCCGGAACAGTGCGTCAATGGATGCAGGGCCCGTACTGTGGGTTCTGTCGCAGAGCTGGAGCTGGAGTCCGTCAGAAGGGGGCGCGCGAAGCCCATGAGCGGTGTCATGAAGCGTATGGGGATGATCTTCCGCGCGAAGGCGAACAAGGCCCTTGACCGGGCCGAGGACCCGCGCGAAACCCTCGATTACTCGTACCAGAAGCAGCTGGAGCTGCTTCAGAAGGTACGCAGGGGAGTGGCCGACGTCGCCACCTCCCGCAAGCGTCTGGAGCTCCAGCTCAACCAGCTGCAGTCGCAGTCCACGAAGCTGGAGGACCAGGGCCGCAAGGCCCTCGCCCTCGGCCGCGAGGACCTGGCCCGCGAGGCGCTCTCGCGGCGGGCCGCGCTCCAGCAGCAGGTGACGGATCTGGAGACGCAGCACGCGACGCTCCAGGGCGAGGAGGAGAAGCTCACCCTTGCGGCCCAGCGGCTCCAGGCCAAGGTCGACGCCTTCCGTACGAAGAAGGAGACGATCAAGGCCACGTACACCGCGGCCCAGGCCCAGACCCGGATCGGCGAGGCGTTCTCCGGCATCTCCGAGGAGATGGGCGACGTCGGCATGGCCATCCAGCGTGCCGAGGACAAGACGGCCCAGCTCCAGGCCCGCGCCGGCGCCATCGACGAACTGCTCGCCTCGGGCGTCCTCGACGACCACTCCGGTCTGGCCAAGGACGACATCCAGAGCGAGCTGGACCGGCTCTCCGGTGGTACGGATGTAGAGCTGGAACTGCAGCGCATGAAGGCGGAACTGGCCGGCGGCCCGTCCTCGCAGCAGCAGGCGATCGAGGGCGGCAACGGCCAGTCGCAGGCCCAGCAGCAACCGCAGGACACCCCCCGCTTCGACAAGCAGTAGAAGCCAGGGCCCACGCCTAGGAGGCCGACACATGGGCGACATGGTCGTACGGATCATGGGGGAGGGACAGGTGAGGCTGGCCGACAGCCACCTCACCGAACTCAACGAGCTGGACGACGAACTCCTGCGCGAAATGCAGAACGGCGACGGCCCAGGCTTCCGCCGCACCCTCCAGGCCCTCCTGTCCAAGGTCCGAGAGTTGGGCACCCCCCTCCCGGACGCCTCCCTCGAACCCTCCGAACTGATCCTCCCGTCCCCGGACGCGACCTTGGAGGAAGTCCGGGACTTGCTGAGCGACGACGGCTTGATCCCGGGCTGAGCAGAAAGAGGGTCGGGGCGGGCTGCGTCTTTGTCTTTCAGCCCGTCCGGCGCAAGACACGGCACCTCCCGGACGCCGGTCCGTATCTCTCAACTCGTCCGGCGTTTGAGGACGGGCTGACCATCCCGAACCCCCACCCGCCCGGAGGGGCGGCGGCTGAGGGAGACGGCACCTCCCGGACGCCGGTCCGCATCTTTCAGCCCGTCCGGCGTTTGAGGACGAGGCCGTTCAGGCCGAAGCGGGGGTCTGGGGGCGGCAGCCCCCAGGAACGGCCACGCCAACGCCCGAAACCAGACAGGAAACCAGATCGGAAAAGCCAACTACAGAACACCAT